>CALIOE010000106.1 GCA_938044775.1 uncultured Rhizobiaceae group bacterium | reverse complement strand
GGTATTGTACTGACCGAACAGGACATGGATGAGAGCATGGCTTCAATTGCTCAAACGCTTGCCATGCATAAAACGCTGTCCGACTACAATGATCAGGCGGCAAAGGGTCGCGAGGGGCTCATTCACATGCCTCAAAAGGCCCACTGGCATGAAAAGATGATGTGGTATGGGCCCTCCGGTATTGGAACAACCCGTGGCCTGGAAGGCTTTGTGGATTTCCATCAACTGCCGTTTCGCCTGACCTGGCCAGGGCGAAAAGGCGGCCAGAAACTGGTTGAGCAGAGCACAGCTGCCGACCATGGACACTACATCCAGATTGGCGACGGTCCCTATTCAGTCACCGGAGGCTGGCCAAGCGTGGTTGCCGACCATCTGGGTGGCGGATTGCTGGGTTCGGGGCCGACCGGTCGCGAGATTGAAATGCGAGTGATGGATTTTTACCTGCACCATGAAGGAAAAATTCGCGAAAACTGGGTGCCAATCGATGTGATCCACATCCTGTTACAGATGGACATCGACATTATGCAACGGGTGCGGGATCAGTTTGGAAGAAACCGACTTGGCCTGAGATGACAGTGTCAGACGGGAAGCCGTGAGCTTCCACGAACAATCAATCTCGCCGGCAATACTACGGCTTTGCCAATGACGGCCTTGTTCTCGATTTGATTCATCAAAATTGCGACGGTTTCTTCAATCATGGGCCCGGAGGGTTGCTCAACAGTCGTTAGATCATAGGCTTTCCAGCTTGCCTGCGGCACATCATCATAGCCGACAATCGACACGTCATGGGGGATATGCAGTGAAAGCTCAGTGCGGATAACATCCATCACGGCAAAAGCCATGTGATCATTTGCAACGAAAATCGCGTCTGGTGGCTCACTTGCTTTGAAGAGCTCGCGTGCTGCTTCCGCAGCCCCGATTGCCGTGTAGGCGCCAACGGCTCTCGAAAAACAAATCGCCCCACGTTCCGCCAGTCCTTTGTGAAACCCGGCTTCGCGATCACGGTTGGTCGATGCTTCTTCAAAACCGGCAATATAGGCAATTCGCTCGTGACCCGCGTCGGCGAGGAAGTTGCCAAGCATTCTTCCTCCCTCCACGTTGTCTGACGTCACGCTGCTGGTCGGGGAGGCGGCCACATAGCGGTTGAACAAGACGACCGGAATGCCGTTATCAGCGCAACGTTGGGCCAGATCGGATGAAAGGTGGGCCGACGCCATCACCACGCCTTCGACCTGATATTGCAGCATATCCTGCACCACGGCATCCTGGTCACCTGTTCCGGTCATGAACAAAAGCACGCGGTAACCGTTCTCCTGTAGCCGGCGAGCCAGTTTCTCAATGACAACCGGATAAAACTGGTTGTCGAGATAGGCAACCAGAACACCGATGATGCCGGATTTCCCCGAAATCAGCGAACGAGCCAGCGCGTTTGGTCGGTAACCTAATCTATTGGCTGCATCGAGCACCCGCTTGCGGGTGTCTTGTGAGACCGATGCGCCGGGGGTGAACGTTCTGCTGACCGCCGATTGCGACACGCGCGCGAGGCGGGCGACATCTGCTGATGTGACGTTGGGTTTGGCCATGGCGCCGCATAGAATATTGCCGGGCTCAAAAACGCAATGTTCAAGCAGTTGTTATGCATGGGCTATCTTTGGGTGCTTGCCTTGTTTCCTTGCATGGCGGATATCAGCGCCAAACCTGCGTGAGATAATTCCATGACCCCTTCCATCCAGACCGGCGCGGCCGTAATCGCTGCGAAACTCAAGCAAGCAGGATGCAGAAAGGCTTTCGGCATCCCGGGCGGCGAGGTTCTGGCGATTCTCGATGGGCTCGACAGCGTGGGTATCGAATTCCACCTGACCAAGCATGAGAATGCTGCCGGCTTTATGGCGGAGGGGGCCTGGCATGCAGAACCGCCCGGGTCGCGCGCGCCCGGTGTGCTTGTCGCCACGATAGGACCTGGCGTTGCCAACGCGGTGAACGTGATTGCAAACGCGATGCAGGATCGCGTGCCGCTGATTTTTCTGACTGGCTGTGTCGATGCTTCAGAAGTTGAGACCTACACCCACCAGGTGTTCGATCATCAGGCATTGTTGCGCCCCGTGGTCAAAGCGACTTTTCGCGCAAGCGCCGGGACGGTTGGTGTGATGATGGAAAAAGCTTTGGCCATCGCTATGGAAGGACAGCCCGGCCCCGTGCACATCGATGTCCCGATTGGCGTCGCCGAAGGCGAAAGCGATGAACCACTGCGTGATCTCCCGGCTCACACCATCGCCGTGTCCGGCAATGTTGGCGCGGCCGTTGAGGCGTTGTCGAAGGCTCAGCGCCCGTTGCTGATTGCCGGAGTGGATGCCGTGAACGAGGATCTTGGTCCTCTATTGTCGGGCTTCTGCGATGAATATCAGATTCCACTCGTCACGACTTACAAGGGCAAAGGCCTGGTAGATGAGCGAAATCCGCTCGTCCTGGGTGGTCATGGTCTATCGCCGAAATCGGACAAGTATGTCCTGCCACTTATCGAGCAGTCAGACTGCATCTTGCTGGTTGGCTATGATCCGATTGAAATGCGCATCGGCTGGCGCAATCCGTGGGACGAGCAGGCGGTGGTTATTGATGTAACGCCGGTCCTTCGCACGCATGGTATGCACCGAACCAGTTTGACGCTGGTGGGCAGTCTGGGAGCGACGCTGACCGGGATCCAATCGCAATTGATTCATCATGCAACCTGGCCTGGCGGTGAACCGGCGGCCACGCGGAATGCATTGAGGACCGCCTTTGCTGTACCGGAAACCTGGGGCCCGGGGCAGGTCTTCGGCACGCTTGAGAAGTGCCTGCCGGACGACATTGTCATTACTGCGGATAGTGGTGCTCACCGTATTCTCCTGTCGCAAATGTGGGAGAGCAGACATCCACACGCTTTCCTCCAGTCAAGTGCGCTTTGCACGATGGGCTGCGCGGTTCCATTGGCCGCAGGCTACAAGCTGGCAAAGCCGGCTTCACCGGTCTGCGCCTTTGTCGGAGATGCCGGATTGGAAATGGGGTTGGGCGAACTGGCAACGATCCGTGACCTGAACCAACCTCTTCTCATTTGCGTGCTGGTGGATGAGAGTCTTGCCCTGATAGAGCTGAAACAACGCAACACGCAGCGCAAGAATCTGGGTGTCGATTTCCCTGGTACAGATTTTGTCGGCATCGCTAACGCCATGGGCGGTCACGGGGTGTGGATTGACGATCCTGAGAGCCTGAAACGGGAAGCGACAACGGCTCTGACCCGCGACACTTACACATTGCTCGCCTGTCGTATCAGCCGTCGGGCCTATGACGGGACCTTTTGATACCTATTTCTCGGTGAGCTTCAGTTCGATACGCCGGTTTTTGTCACGCGCGTCCTGTGTATCCCCGGTATCGAGCGGTTGAAACTCGCCGAAACCGGCGGCAACAAGACGTCTCGCCGGGATGCCTTCGCTGATCAGGTATTTAACAACTGAAGTGGCTCGCCCGGAGGAGAGTTCCCAATTGTCCCTGTAGCGGCCGGTGCCCGACAGGGGGATGTTGTCTGTATGTCCGTCTACGCGCAGGACCCAATCGATTTCCTCCGGGATTTCCTTGCCCAGCTCGAGGAGCGCACCTGCGAGTTTCGACATTTCTTCGAGTCCGGCAGGATTGAGATCGGCGCCTCCCGAGGGAAACAGAACTTCCGATTGAAACACAAAGCGGTCACCCACAACACGAATGTCTTCGCGGTTGCCCAGAATCTCCCGTAACCTGCCGAAAAAGTCCGAACGATAGCGGTTCAGCTCCTGCACACGTTGCGCCAGCGCAACATTGAGCCGCTTGCCGAGGTCTGCAATTTTGGTTGAACTCTCACGGTCTTTGACTTCTGAAGCATCCAATGCGTCTTCCAGTGCTGCTATCTGCTTACGCAGTGCTGAGATTTGCTGGTTGAGAAGCTGAACCTGACTCAGGGCTCGCTTGGATATTTTCTTCTCCTCATCGAGATCACCCGAGAGCACAGTCGCCCGTTTCTCAGCTTCACCGGCGGCGCCGGAGCCCTGGTCAAGCAGCCTTTGAAGCCGGCTGCGTTCAGCAACAGATTCGGAGAGATTGGCACTCAAGCCGCGCAACTGGTCCTCAAGATCCTGCTTGCTCGATCTTTCCAATGCCAGCAGCGCGGTCAGTTCATTAATCTGGCTGTTGAGCCGGTTTAGCGCGGTGTCCTTGCCTGAGATCTCCTGGCTGAGCAGAAACTGGGCAAGCACAAAGACTGAAAGCAGGAACATGATTGCCAGCAGGATCGTCGACAGGGCGTCAACAAACCCCGGCCAATAATCAACTCCGCCACGCCTTCTTGTTCGAGCGCCTGCCATCACTATTCCGCATCGCTAGGTGATTTTGGTCGAGGCGGGGGAGGCGGTGCGCGGCGGGTTGCTCTCGGCGTCTTTTTGTCTGGTGGGGGAAGTTCGTTCAGCCTTTCCAGCAGTCGCTTGATGTCTTGCTGCTGCTGACTTTGCGACTCCACCCAATCGCGTATGAGCTGTTGCTCACTGCGCATGTGTTTGACGAGTCCCTGAATACCCTCTGCCAACGTAGCCATGGCCGTCGTCGTGCGGTTACCGCCAGTGCCGCTGGTTTGTGCTGCCAAACGTTCAACAGCTTCGGCGACGTCCTTTCCGCCTGCATTGTTGCCGGCAAAGTCGCTGGAGAGATTCGTCACCGACGAGAGCCAGTTTTCCAGCTCGAGGTAAAATCTATTCTGGGCTTGTCCTGATTGCAGATCGAGAAAGCCGAGTACAAGCGAACCGGCAAGGCCGAACAAAGAGGACGAAAATGCGGTCCCCATACCATCGAGTGGCTCACTCAATCCCTGCTTGAGTTCGTCGAGAATTGCGCTTGTGTCACCTGAGCTTGGGTCCAGAGAACCGATTGTATCGCCAATCGAGCTGATGGTGCCCAAAAGTCCCCAAAAAGTACCGAGCAAGCCGAGGAAAACCAGAAGGCTGATGAGATATCGGGAAATGTCGCGGCGCTCGTCGAGACGGTTGCCGATTGAGTCCAGGATGGACTGCGTGGCCCCGGTCGCCAGCGCCATGTCCTCTCCCTGTTCCCGCATCATGGTTGCCATTGGAGCAAGCAGGACAGGTTTTCTCGAACTGTCTCCTCTGGATTGACCGCGGCGAAAGGAGTTGACCCATGTTATTTCTGGCATAAGCCGGATGACCTGCATGAAGGTCAATACAACGCCGACCGCCAGCACCCCGATGATCAATCCGTTAAGGCCCGGATTCGTCTCGAATGCACTTTGAATCTGGCGGTTGAGAATGAGCCCCAGAAAAAACACCAGGGCAATGAAGATCAGCATACTGAACAGATAGACGCTGGGCGAAGAAAGCTTGTGAGGATCGTATTCGCGCGCCAAGATTTCTCTCCCGTTCACCGATTGCATAAGATGCAAATCGCCCATTCACGGATGTATGCCAAAAGTGAGGCGAGTTGAAAACAGAAATACGGTGTTTGTTTGGAGTGCGGGGCGCTCTCCAGCCGGATTAGCTGGGGAGTGGCTTTGTTACCGCCCCGCAAAGCTGTTTGTGGATTGCTTCGTTGCCGGCAACAATTCTTCCGGTTTCATAAAGTGATTTCGTTGGATCTGGTTCCGAAACAAAGCCTCCGGCCTCTCGGACCATCAGCATTCCGGCTGCAATGTCCCAGGGCTTAAGATCTTCCTCGAAATAGCCGTCAAAACGTCCTGCGGCGAGATAAGCCAGGTTCAGCGCGGCCGAACCGGTCGCGCGCAGGCCCGCCACCCGGCTCATGATCTCTCGCTGCCGCAACAAGGATTGGCTGTGACCCTTCCTGTTGAGCGCAGGAATACCAGTAGCGACAAGACACATGTCCAGATCGCGCCGACCCGCCACCCGCATTCGGCGGTCGTTAAGAAACGCACCTTTGCCCTTTTCGGCCGTGTACAGTTCTTCCTGCGCCGGATTGTAGATCACACCACCCACCAGTTGGCCGTCTTGCTCGAGCGCGACAGAAACTGCAAAGAGCGGCAAAGAGTGGAGAAAGTTGGTTGTTCCATCGAGCGGGTCGATGATCCAGCGATAGGAGGAATTTCGATCGATTGCACCGCCTTCCTCCAACAGGAATGAGTAACCGGGACGGGCCTTATCAAGGCTCTCGCGCAGGATCTTTTCTGATTTCAGATCAGCTTGCGAAACAAAGTCTGCGGGCCCCTTTGAAGAGACTTGTAGATTTTCAAGTTCGTTGAAGTCGCGCGTCAGGGATCGACCGGCCTTGGTCACGGCCTGGACCATAACGTTCATGAGTGCCGAATAGGCCATTGATTATCCGAGAAAAAGAGGTTTCGAAACTTGTCTTAGAATGCCGGCTTCAACTTTCAGCGCGGCGAATATAGGTGATCTCGTTGGTGTCCACGACGATCTTTTCGCCGGCGGCAATAAACGGAGGCACCATGACACGGATGCCATTTTCCATCACCGCCGGCTTGTAGGAAGAAGACACGGTCTGACCTTTGACGACCGGATCCGCCTCTGTGATCTCCAGGGTGACCTGATCAGGCAAACGGATGCCGATCGGCTTTTCCTCATACATTTCGACGGTTACTTGCATACCGTCTTGCAGAAAGGCGGAACGATCGCCAACAAATTCGCTCTGCAGTTCGAGCTGATCATATGTAGTGGTGTCCATGAATACGAGCATGTCACCTTCGGCATAGAGGTATTGGAAGTCTTTCTGCTCCAGCCTGACCTTCTCGACGGTTTCTGATGCGCGAAAGCGCTCATTCAGTTTCGTCCCGTCGATGAGGTTTTTCATCTCCACTTGATTGAACGCGCCGCCTTTGCCCGGCTTTACAGCGTTGGTCTTCACCGCGACCCAGAGACCGCCCTGATGTTCGATCACGTTGCCGGGTTTTATTTCGTTGCCATTGATTTTCATGGGCCTGCGCCAACCTGTGTTGGAATGTACTCTTGGCGCACCCTTGACCACACTTTCAGGCAAGGTTCAAGGCAATGTGCCGTGCACTCGCCCCTCCCAACGATATCAAAAGGCGCAAAGCGTCGCAGCTGCGTCAGAGTGCGATCTGGTCCAGCGGTTTGGAATAATCCCATCGGTTCTGTTCCAACCAGAGCGTGCGCAGTGCCCCACTTTGCCCGGCAAAAGTGTCGTCTGTGCTTTTGCAGCTGAATATTCGATCTGTGCGAAAGTGACGGAACGCACCCCGCATTTCGCACCAGCCGGCCAGCAAAACACAATCTACATGATAGGCCAGCACAATTGGTCGGATCACCCGGACTGTTTCTGTGCCCGTGCCGTCTCGATACTTCAGTTGAACTTTTCGCTCGTCACGGATCATGTCGCGCAGCATTGCCACAGACACGCAACCGCGTTCCGGATCATCCTTTGGCACCCCCCATGGTGATACCTGAAGCCAGTCTGCCGGGCCGTGCAGGGCGTCGACCTTGGTGTGAATACGTCGTGCCGCCTGCTGCAGTGCGCTGTCTCCGGTACGCGCCAGCAGTGCAAGACCGACCCGCAGTGCCTCGATCTCTTCCGGATCGAAATTCAAGGGCGGCAAATCGTATCCGCTGCGCATCATGTACCCCACGCCAGCCTCGCCTTCTATCGGGGTCCGCATCGCCTGCAGTGCTGCGATATCCCGGTATACTGTGCGGGTGGATATCTCCAGCTTCTCGGAAAGCTGGTCTGCTGTAACCGGTTGCTGTGCCGCACGCAGGATTTGAATAATCTCGAACAGTCGACTTGAGCGCCGCATGAGCTTTCTCCCGGTTTTGCTCCTGACACATTAACAGCATCCCCTGACAACGGGTTGTCAGTAGCCCTTTGCTTTATTGCTGCAAAAGAGGAAAAAGCGATGTGCTACTACGATCATGCAGTATTGATGGCGTTGAGATCGGGGCCCTGGAGCACCGGCCCTGACACAAACAGGGCAGCGAGGCGCCAGGTGCCGACCCGATGGCCCTTTGCAGCTAAAGGGTCAATCACCCAGGGAAGGCCGACGCCAAAGTCTATCTCCAGCCATCCAGTCGGTTGGCGAGCTCGATTGCTCTCTTTTTGTCAATTTGCGCCAGCTTTTGGAATGAGCGGTCAAGATCACCGTCGCTGAAGCCCGCACGTCGGGAAACAATGTGCCAGGCACCGCCGCGAATGATGTCCTTGCGAACCCCAAGACCGACCATGTACATCCGCGCCAGCCGGTTTTGAGCAACCACGTTACCCTGGGCTGCAGCGCGCTTGAACCACAAGAACGCATTCTTCGGATCGTTGGGTCCCGCGCGACCGTTAGCAAGCCAGACGCCAAGCTCGGCCTGAGCGGTGTCCAATCCACCGGCCGCGGCTTTGCGTAGCCATGCCAGTGCTGTTTTTTCATCGTTCGTGGGGACGCCCTTGGCCTCGGCATAAATGTTCGCCAAAGCGTATTGGGCATCGGCCAATCCAGCTTCAGCTGCTTTTGTGTAAAACGGCAGCGCCTGCTTGTAAGCCGACCAGGTTGGCCGCTTGGCTGTGATGATCTGCCCCAGATTAAAGTTGGCTTGAACGTGACCCGCATTGGCGGCTTTGCGCATCAGTTCCTCACCACCAAGCTTGTCTTCCGTGACCAGTTTGCCGCGCAGCAGTATGTTTGCATAGCGGAACTGCGCTTCCCGGTTGCCACCTTGAGCCGCAAAACGATACCATTCCGCAGCCTTTTTGCGATCCCTTGCCACTCCGCGACCATTCCAATAAATCTCCGCGATCAGCGTTTGTGCAGCAGGATCGCCGGTTTCTGCTCTGGGTAATGCAAGCTCCAGCGCGGTCAGATAATATCCACGCTGATAAGCTCCGAAGGCAAGATCGGCATTTGGGTCATTGATTTGCTCGTCGTCGAGGGGCGCCTTTTTGCCTGGCGCAACAATGGGACCCGGCAATTCAGGTCCTTCCAGCGGCTTGGTGATCTTGGACTCAGCAGCATAAACCTGCTGAGAAAGAGCGAACGCAGCCGTCACGACCAGGCAAATGGACTTACTAACCTTCAACAATTTCCAACCCCGGTGCCTCTTCATCAAGCAGCCTGTTTGCCAGTTTGACCCGATCGGGTGCGCCATCAAGGTCTAATTCGCCTTCCCCGTCAGCTGTAAAAATGGCGTTTTCAAGAGCCACAAACTCTGCGCCACTTGCTGCGACTGCCGAAACACTGTCGATATGGCTGCCACCCAGCACAATACACGGAATTTCGATCATTGCCGACCACCAGCTGCCGAGCTGCAGGTTCTTTGGGTGTGGCTCGGCGCGAATGTCGCCTCCTGGTTTCCCGAACATAACATAGTCAGGCTGGTTTTCACCAATCACCAGAGCTGTGTGGCGGGTCTTTACGTTGGCTGCTCCGACCATCATTTTGGGGCTGTACTTGTCAATGGCATCCCGGATGACATCGGGATCCTGCCCGAATTGGATGCCATCAGCCCCGACACGGGCTGCTACCCGGGTTTCACCATCGATTATCGCAGCAATGCCTGCGGCTTGAGCCGCTGCAACAATGGGCTCAGCGCGTGCCTGAAAGGCACTTTCGTCCAGCCCGCCTGACGTAATAATGACGCTGGCAATGTCCCCGGCTGCAAATACCGGTTCCAGTTTTTCCGCATCTTCAATCTTTTCGCCATCAACGATGACGATCAGACGGCATCTGTAAGATTCTGGTTGTTCGGGCTCACTCATCCAGCCGACATAGTCTGGTCGCCGACGCAGCACAAGGTGATCGGCGACCTGCGGGCCTTAGGATGGTTGATTGAGCCTGATCAGGCTTGTTCTGCCGACTTGAGACGATGAATCTCATCCTTCAGCTTTAGTTTTCGCCGTTTCAGGAGGGCTAGTTCGCTGTCTGTTGAAGATGGACTTGAATGAAGTTCGCTTATTTCCGTTTCCAGTATTTGATGGCGCTGTTCAAGCTGCTGGATATGGGCTTCAACTGACATGAGTTTCCTCCTGATTGGTTGCACAATAAGTGTCGTCTCCCGCTAAAAGTGTTCCATATTCGGAACCTTCTGTCGAGAAAGCAGCATCAATTCTCCAATGCTATTGAAAGATGTGGGAATGAACGACTAGAAGATCAACTCGATCAGCTGAGTAATGCATTTATGAACGACGATCAGGATCAGGCTGCGCTTCGCATGAAACTGGGGCAACTCAGGCAGGCCCACGACGACCTGCACATGGCGATTGACGCCATGATCGCTCAACGTTGCGATCCCCTTGCCGTGCAGCGAATGAAGAAAAAGAAGCTGGAAATGAAGGACCGCATCGAGAAGGTGGGTTCAAAAATTATTCCCGATATCATCGCATGACCGAAACCGCTTCAATTGCCATCATCATGGGAAGCCAGTCAGACTGGCCGACAATGCGTCACAGTGCTGAGATCCTCGACGAGCTCGGCGTTTCTTATGAAGCAAGGATTGTTTCTGCGCATCGCACCCCGGATCGCATGGTTGAGTTTGCCAGGCAGGCAAAGGACCAGGGATTTCGGGTCATTGTCGCTGGAGCCGGTGGTGCGGCGCACCTGCCGGGTATGGTGGCTTCTATGACGCCGCTTCCGGTTTTTGGAGTGCCCGTGCAGTCAGCGGCTCTGTCTGGCGAAGACAGTTTGCTTTCAATTGTTCAAATGCCTGCCGGCATTCCTGTTGGCACTCTCGCCATCGGCAAAGCAGGGGCCACCAATGCAGCATTGCTTGCCGTGGCCGTTCTCGCGCTCTCCGATGATGAGTTGGCGGCGAGACTGGATGCCTGGCGATCGGCGCGGTCTGCAGCTGTGGCGGACAAACCGTCCGATGCCTGAGACGCAGACAGTGCCCCTCCCGCCCAACAGCACAATAGGAATAATCGGCGGCGGTCAGTTGGCCCGCATGCTGGCATCCAGCGCTGCTAAGCTCGGATACCGCACCATTGTTCTCGAGCCCACCCCGGATTGTCCGGCGGCGCAGCTTGCCAACCACCAGATTGTTGCCGCCTATGATGATGACGCTGCGCTTGCTGAACTGCGGGCAGCTGCAGATGTTGTAACCTATGAATTTGAGAATGTTCCGCTTCATTCAGCACGCGTTCTTGAACGGGATGTGCATCTTTATCCGCCAGCGCGCGCGCTGGAGGTTTCTCAGGATCGGTTGATTGAGAAAACGTTCCTCAAAGAGGCAGGTATTGAAGTCGCGGCTTTCGCAAACATCGAAAACGTCGATTCCCTTGAGGTTGCGTTAGGTCGATTTGGTTCCGGTGTGTTGAAAACCAGGCGCTTTGGCTATGATGGCAAAGGTCAGCACGTCTTTCGTCCGGACGCAGCACCAACGCGGGAAGATCTGGTTGAGATTCTTGACAGCCTCGGGAATCCCCACGCCTGTGTGCTGGAGCAGTTTATCAAGTTCAGAAGTGAGTTCTCGATCATCGCGGTGCGTGGCCAGGATGGATCCATAGAGGCATTCGAGCCATCGAGAAATACCCATGAAGCGGGGATATTGCGGCGATCGATCGTGCCTGCCGGGTTGAGTGAGCCGACAGAGCACACGGCCTATCAAGTGGCCACGTCGATCCTCACAAAGCTGGACTATGTGGGGGCACTCGGTATTGAGTTTTTTGAGACAGACGATGGTCTTCTTGTCAACGAGATTGCGCCCAGGGTGCACAATACGGGCCATTGGACGGTAGAGGCGTGTTACGTTTCACAGTTTGAGCAGCATATTCGCGCCATCGTTGGCCTGCGACTGGGCTCCACTCATCGGCACAGTGATTGCGAGATGGTGAATCTGCTCGGCGATGAAATCTATAATTTGAGTGAGCTGGCCGGCGGCGAAAGAGACTTTCCAACACTCTATGGAAAGTCCGAAGCGCGGCCGGGTCGAAAAATGGGTCACGTGACCCGTTTGACATCCTAAAGGGTCTGGACATTTCCCGTTTGTTTGGGTATCAAAACGCTATTGGTTCCTGACGGAACTGAGACAAATGGTTGCGCGCTGCAACTGGCCTGACTTCGATTGGGTTAACTTTCTGAAAAACAACGTTTTTCTGATGCAGTGCGTTTCTTGAATCTCGATAAATTTGAACAGACAAGAATCGGATAGTGCCCGTGCAAGTCGTCGTACGTGACAACAATGTTGACCAAGCCCTCCGTGCTTTGAAGAAAAAGCTGCAGCGTGAAGGGGTATTCCGCGAAATGAAACTGCGGAATTTCTATGAAAAGCCCTCAGAGAAACGTGCCCGCGAAAAAGCGGAAGCTGTGCGCCGTGCACGGAAATTGAACCGGAAACGGGCGCAGCGCGAAGGTTTGATTCCGGGAAAACCGACCACAACCCGTTAATTTGTCGCGTTTTTGCCGATTTTGATGTGTTGATTGGGGCAGCCGATGGTAATATCGGGTGCCCTTTGGCGTATGTGACGAAATGAATCTGATGGTTTTCAACCGATCCGCACTGATAAAGTTGGTGGTTTTGCTTGGCGCAAGCTCGCTCACTGCCTGTGTGTCGTCGCCCATCGATACGTCTTTGAAGCTCGACCAGGAACAGGGTTCGGCCGCCAATATCGGCTCCCTAACAGAAGTGGTGCGGAGCAACCCACGCGATCCCGAGGCGTACAATATTCGCGGTGCTGCCTATGGCCGCGCAGGGCAGTATTCAAACGCTCTCAACGACTTCAATAAGGCAATTGCGCTGAATGGTCAGTTCTACCCGGCTTATTCGAACCGGGGTTTGATTTACGCCCGCACGGGCAAATATGCGGAAGCGGTTGAAGACTATAACCGGGCGCTTCGGATAAATCCCAAAAATGCTGATGTCTATGTTCGACGCGGAGATGTCTATGGCAGGGCAGGGCGATCGCAAGCAGCGCTGAACGATTACAACCGTGCAATTCAACTCGGTACGACTAATCCGCTGGCTTACCATCGCCGCGGATTGATTTCTCAGACCAACCGGAACCACGAAGAGGCGATTGAGGATTTTGCAAAAGCAATATCCCTCGCTGATAAGGCGCCGAGACCTTACAATGCACGGGGCTTGTCGTATCTTGCACTGGGTTCAGAGCAAAATGCCCTCGACGATTTCAACACCGCGTTGAAGCTGGATCCCAAATATGCAGAAGCCTGGACAAATCAGGCGCTGGTATATGAAAGGCGCGGCGACAAAAAGCGGGCGTTCAAATCCTATTCCCGTTCCGCGGCACTGAACCGTTCATACGGTCCTGCTAAGGAAGGCATGCAGCGCACGCGCGGCTCCTGACAAAGCAACTGCAACAGGCTTGGAAACTGGGACTTGCCAGAGCATGGCTGGTTGAAGCGCGGCGTCGAAGCCTGGCGCTCCGATACACTTCCTGCAGCTAGGCTATGATGCGAGCGGCAATCATCAGTATGATGAAGGTGCCGATACCACCGACCAGGCCACCGCCCATGAAAAACCCAACGGCCATCGCGATCAGCAGGACGCAGTTTACAATGATTCCCCACTTCGTCATCAGGAGGAAAAACGAATAGGTGGATTCGTGCGCCGGGTAGTCCATCGGAGCGCCGTCTTCATTCAGGTCGTAAGTCTGGTCAGCCATATTTCTACTCTATGCCGATGTTTTGTTTGTGCAAATCATAATTGAATGCGGTTGTGCCACCAAATACATCAATTTGCGCATTGCACGCAAGGTGAGAGAACTGCTGAATCGAACGTTTCCATGGGTTAGGCGGTGCGACTCAAGGTGAAAGGCGACCCGAGCGTTGGCACGCAGTACAGGACAGTATCGCTGCGCCTTTCGCAGTTGGCCTGGACCGCAGTCCCGCTGGCGGCGCCAACGAAATCCAGTTTGACCGTGGTGTCGGAAACGATCTGATAACGTCCTTTTGCCAACGGTTTTTTCGTCGTTGGAGACGTGGAAACAAAAACGCCGTCTCTGAATTGCGCTACGTACACACCTCTGGCTTTTTCGTCGGTCGGCACCCAGGTGCCGCTGATCGCGTCGCTGCCGACAGCAGGACCCGGAGGGGGAGCCACTGCAGGCCCCGAAGAACTTCTGGCCGGCAACCGTGATCCAAACGAAGTACAACTGGCGAGTATCAGACAGCCAATAAGAGGGAGGGCGACAGAGCGCAATATTTTCATGAGGTTAGTCCGCATCAATGGTGTTGGGGCGGCTTGCTTGTCCGCTCTTCGCCGTCAATATGTCACAAGCTTTGATCAAATGCGAGACTTTGCGCATTAAGCGGTTTCAAGTTGCTCCAGTTCATCGATCATTCCGTCAATGACTGACAGTCCTTTGTTCCAGAAGCTTGGATCGCTCGCGTCCAGACCGAATGGGGCGAGCAGCTCTGAGTGGTGTTTGGTGCCGCCGGCCCTGAGCATATCGAAATACTTTTCCTGAAATCCCGTTTCGGAGTTCTGATAGACTGCGTAGAGCGAGTTTACGAGACAATCGCCAAAGGCATAGGCATAAACATAGAACGGCGAATGGATAAAGTGGGGAATGTAGGTCCAGAACGTCTCGTATCCATCCCCCAGCTTGACGGCTGGCCCCAGACTTCTGGCCTGAACATCCATCCATATTTCGCCAATCTGCTCACTGGTCAGCTCGCCTTCGCGTCTCTGCATGTGCACCTGCCGTTCAAAGAGGTAAAATGCGATCTGGCGTACGACGGTGTTGATCATGTCCTCCACCTTGGCTGCCAGCATCGCTTTGCGTTCCTCTTTGGTCACTGTCTGGTCCAGCAGGGATCTGAACGTTAACATTTCACCAAACACGCTTGCTGTTTCTGCCAATGTGAGCGGTGTGGATGCCATCAGCGGGCCCTGGTTTCCGGCGAGAACCTGATGCACCCCGTGGCCGAGCTCGTGAGCCAGTGTCATTACGTCGCGGGGCTTGCCCTGATAATTGAGCAACACATAAGGATGCGCGGATGGAACCGTCGGATGGGCAAATGCGCCAGGCGACTTTCCCGGTCGAACCGGTGCATCGATCCAGTTTTTCTCGAAGAAATCCTCGGCAATGTCGGCCATTTCGGTGGCGAACCCGGAATAGGCATCGAGAACGGTTTTGCGGGCTTCGTCCCATCGAATTGTGCGGCTTGAACCTTCTGGCAGCGGGGCGTTGCGATCCCAGTGGTTGAGCTCCTCCATGCCCATCCACTTTGCCTTCATGGCGTAGTAGCGGTGAGCGATGCGCGGAAAGGCATCTTCCACGGCTGACACGAGCGCGTCGACAACCGGGCGTTCAACCCGGTTGGCCAGGTGGCGACTGTCCGCTACGTCGTCAAATCCGCGCCATGCGTCGCCGATATGCTTGTCTTTTGACAGAGTATTGGTGATGAGGGTGAACAGACGCAGATTATCTTTGAACGTTTTCGCTAGAGCGTCAGACGCGTTTTTTCGTGTTTCGCCACGCTTGTCCTGAAGCAGATTCAGCGTCGGTTCGATCGCGAGGTACTCGCCATTCACTTCAAAGCGCAGGCTCGACATGGTTTCGTCGAACAACCGGTTAAACGCGCTTCGTCCTGTCGCAGCCTTTTCAAGAAACAGTTGCTCCAACTTGTCGTCGAGCTGGTAGGGCCGGTCCAGTCGAAGATCCGTTATCCATGGTCTGTAGTGAGCGAGAGCGGCATCCTTGTTCATGGCTGAATCAACGGTGTCAGCGTCGAGCTTGTTCAATTCCAACGAGAAAAAGAGCAGATGGCTGCCGGCGCGGGTCAGCATTTCCTGAACATCGCCGTAGAATTTTGCACGCACAGGATCCGAGGAGTCGCCAGCATACATGAGGCCGGCAAAAGAGATAATGCGCCCCAGATCCTCCTCCAGTTTTTCGTAGTCCGCGACTGCTCTCGCAAGCGTCCCGTCCTCGAGCGCCTCGCCGAGCTTGCCTTTGTAAGCAGCCTCGAATTTTGCCGCTGCGGGAACGCAGGCATCAAAGTCTTTGCGGAATGCTTCGGACTCCATCCCAGGATAAAGATCGTCCAGATTCCATTCCGGCAATTCGCCCAGCTCGCTGCGAACTGCGCCTGTTACAGAACCTGACTGATGAACGGCGGTCGCGAATGCCTGAACCATAATTTATCCTTGTTTCGTGCAAATGCCGCCGCGGGGAGCGGGAATACGGCAATGTTAAACTCTACTTAACGATGCGGGTTAAACACCCTTTCAGACAGCTGTGCCAAATTCGAACACATCGGCTGATATTCAAATTATACCGGACCCGGGAAGCCTCATGAGTGTTGCTATACTTATCGTTGACGACGAGCCGGTACAACGCCGCCTGCTCGAAAATTCGGTCAATAAAATGGGATATCGTGCTGTGGTCGCCGAAGACGGGGCAACGGCGTTAGAGATATTACAAGGTCCAGTTGGGGCAGGCATCTCGCTGGTGATTCTCGATCTGGTCATGCCGGAAATGGACGGCATGGAAGTCCTTACCCGCATGGCGGAGAGCGGCGTCACCAAACCGGTCATTGTACAAACCGCCAAGGGCAGTATCGAGACTGTCGTGAGTGCCATGCGCTCTGGCGCATCAGATTTCTGCGTCAAACCCGTTTCCTTTGAACGCTTGAAGGTTTCAATCGGCAACGGACTGAAACTTGATGCCATGGAAGATGTGGTCAAAAAAGCTCGAAAATCCGCTGATGGTACCTTCACTTTCAAGGATATGATTGCAGACAGCGAAGCCATGAAGAAGGTCATTGGACTCGGCGACCGGGCAGCAGCTTCGAGCATTCCCATACTGATCGAGGGCGAGTCAGGCGTTGGCAAGGAAGTTGTCGCCCAGGCAATCCAGGGAGCGAGCGAGCGGAAAGGTAAGCCATTTGTCACGGTGAATTGCGGTGCGCTACCTGAAAACCTGGTGGAAAGCATACTGTTTGGCCACGAGAAGGGTGCTTTCACCGGGGCGAGCCAGTCTCATCGGGGAAAGTTCAAGGAGGCTGACGGCGGTACCCTTTTCCTTGACGAAGTGGGAGAGCTGCCACTCGACATTCAGGTCAAGTTGTTGCGCGCAATCCAGGAAGGCGAAATTGATCCCGTTGGCGCAAAATTCCCGGAAAAGACTGACTTCCGGCTTATTTCTGCGACCAACCGAGACATGATTACCCTGGTTAAGGAGGGGCTGTTTCGAGAAGATCTCTACTACAGGCTGAATGTGTTTCCGATCCAGGTTCCACCTTTGCGCCAGCGCAAATCCGACATTGCGGCTCTTGTTCGTCACTTCACCGCTCGGATTTGTCTTGAAGAAGGCCGGCGCAACATTTCCGGCATCAGGGCGGATGCATTGGCCACCCTGGAAGCCTATGATTGGCCCGGCAATATCAGGCAGTTGGAGAACACAATTTTTCGTGCCGTGATCCTGTGTGATGGAGATGAACTCACGATCAGCGAATTTCCGCAGGTCGCAAGCGCATTGGGGGACCGCGTCACAGTGCCCGAAGATACTGTTGTCTCGCTGTCGGTACCCGCGACCGGAAGCGATGCAGCGGTCGATACTTCGTCGGCGACACAGTTTGGCATGATGCCAATGCTAACTGACAACGGTGGTGTCAGGTCGTTGAATGATGTTGAGCGGTCAATGATCGAATTTGCCATATCTCACCACCGTGGACGCATGACGGCGGTAGCCCGAAGTTTGGGTATTGGTCGATCGACTCTTTACCGAAAGCTTAAAGAGCTTGATATTAACCCTAACGAGCAGGGCGCGGCAAAAAGCGGTCAAAACATTGAAAATGTTGACAAAGACGTTGCATAACAGAATTAATTTTCTGCAAATACTCACTTTGTAAATTGTATTAGAAACGCTATATTAACTGAGTTTTGGGCAGTATGACATGCGCCTCCAAAACACCGTATTTGATTGCGAATTGGGCGCGCGGACATGTGGGCGTTTGTGAATCATGGTTTGGTTCGTAGGCACTCGTTCCGGTTTCCGCACTTGGAATTGAGGCAGAGTTCGTTCAACGATGTTTTTGGCGTTTCTCAAAAGCAGGGCTAAATTTTCTAGAGCCCGCACTGGAATTTCTACGCGAACGCTGCTCAGCGCCGCGTTGCTTGCCGTGTTTGCAATGAGCGTTTTTCCGGATGCGTCGGCTCGTGCCGAAACCCGCACACTCAAACTGTATTTCACCCATACCAAGGAAAGCGCCACCATCACGTTCAAGAAGAACGGGCGCTATGTGAAATCCGGGTTACGCAAATTAAATCGTTTCCTTCGTGACTGGCGCCGCAAAGAACCGACCAAAATGGATCCGGAGCTGATGGATCTCGTGTGGGAGGTGTATCAAAAAAGCGGGTCACGCAAACCAATCCATGTGATTTCCGCGTACCGATCTCCTCGCACCAACAATATGCTGCGCCGCCGCGGTCGCAAGGTCGCTCGTAACAGCCAACATACGCGGGGCAAGGCTCTGGACTTCTTCATGCCGGACGTGAGTGTCAAGAAATTGCGCGCACTCGGTCTTAAGGCCCATCGCGGTGGTGTTGGTTACTATCGCGGTTCGTTCGTACACCTCGATACCGGTCGCGTTCGTCATTGGCCGCGTATGAGCAGAAGGCAACTGGCGAGAGTCTTTCCCCGAGGAAAAACAATTCATGTGCCGTCTAACGGAAAGCCCCTGCGCGGTTACAAAACAGCCGCACTCAATCTCAAAAAGGGCCTGAATGCCGACGGATCGCGCCGCACCACGCGGGTGAGAAGGTCGTTGCTTGCGGGTCTGTTTCAGGGAAGTGGCGGCGACGAGGATGAGGACGTCGGTAAAGGCAACAGCCGTAACCGCGCCGTGGCCAAGGCTGCACCTGCTAAACCTGCCAAACCGAAGCCAGCACCCCAAAAGCCGAAGCCGAAACCCGTTTTGGTTGCAAAGGCGGAGCCACAGCCCAGCCCCAAACCAGAGCCTGTTCGCAGACAGTCGTCGGGTCCGGATCCCCTTGCTCTTGAAGCCTCGGCATCGCAGGAGGCGGTGATTCAGACTCAGGACATTTCGCCGAACCGGCTTCCGGTCCCGCAGAGTCGGCCAACGATTGAGGTGGCGATCGCTTCCGCTCAGCCAGCCGAGCAGGATCCGCTCGTCCAGATCGCACTTGTTGATGAACCGAAAGTGAAAAAAGTTCTCAAGCCGGTTATCGAGGTCGTGCCTGCTGGAACACCGCAACCCAGGTCAGTTCCATCTGATGATATTGCCAACCTTCGGGCACGGATCAAGACAGCATTGAACAGGTCGAGGGAGCTCAGCGCGTCTGAACGAGCTGTTGAGGCTCAGGCGAAAAGCGAATTGACCGCCGCAATTGCGCGGGTTCCGGTGCCGGATGTTGCGGACCGTGCGACTCAGGTTGCTCTTGCAACGCAAAAAGCGCTGGAGGAATCATCTCGAAACAACCCGTTGCCCCAGCGAATTCCGGTCCCGGCTTCAGCGCCTGAGCGCGAAGAAGTTGCCGTTTTGCAGGCGTCTCTACAACCTCAGACGGTCACTGATATTGGCGTGAATGCTACGATTGAGCAGGACGCCATCGAACCCATCGGTGTTTCGGGCGGTGCCATCATGAGCCCTGAACTGTCTCTGGGTGACCTGGATGGTGGTGTGGTCAAAGCTTGGGCGGTCGCAGCATCTACGCGGGTTGGACCCATAGCCCGCCTCACGGCACCTGACTACAAGCATTCTGCCCGTCGTCCGGCTCCTGCTTCTGTTTATTCGGCTGGATTTGCACATGAGCGGTCGCCGCTGCGTGCTGACCGCTTCACAGGAAAAGCGCTGACCCGTGTTGCGTTCGCGCATTTTGGCGTTGCACGTAACTGATTACACTTCAATTCCATGCGATGCTTCTCGCCCAGTCGGCCACAATCAAAGGGCCGTCTGAATCGCGTCGGTTGTCAGGCTTGAAGAGCTGAAGGGCTGATTGAGTTATTTTCGAAAGCGTGGATCGAAAGCGGTCTCAAGCAGCGCGCGCTGGGAGGCGACTGGATTGCTTGCCGATGTTTCTTCCGACACTTCTGTCATTCCATAGATTTCGTCGTCGAGCCGCTTAATGCGCTTTTGCAGCGCGACTGAACGTTTGATCAGATCCAGAAAGCGAGGTGGGAGCTCGTCCCAGCCAGGCCCGTTTGTGTGCGTGTGCAACTGGTTGAGCTTGACGTTCTTTTTCTCATTGATCGCTTGTTCAACACTCATTTCGTCTTCTGCGACGGCGCGCTGAAGCAGGAGCCAGGAAGCCAATTGCATCAGGCGTGTGGTCAAGCGCATGGATTCTGCGCCGTAGATCGCCGTAGACTTTTTTGACAATGATTTGGCCGCCACGCGTCCTTCAGCGTCGAGAAACGATGCGGTCTCTTCGACAAGGTCCATGCCGTAGCTAAAAAGATCGCGGAACTTGTCGGAGCGGGCAAAATGCTCGGCAAGGCGCACAGGTTTAACGCCGCTCTGTGAACTCTGATCCATCGAAAACTAAACTCCACCCTGGACCGCTGTGCCGACCCATCGGCGGCAAAGTAGAACGCAGACTCATTTGGGTAAAGGTGCACCATCCAGTGATCTGGGTAAAAGTGCTTCAACTTTTGGACAAAAAAAAGAGCCGAAGACGGCTCTTAAGAGTTTTACAGGGAGGTATGTCCTAATGATCAAGATCATTAAAACAAGTCCAAAATGATGGACGACTTAGTAATGAACCATAAAGCTTAACAAGTCATTAACACGGTTAACAACGATGCGTTTCTGGATTTAAGACTTGAAGAATGCTTGCGCTGCATCAAGACTTGACGTTTTTTGACCGCGTTCTTCTTTTAGTCGTTCAATTTCATGGTTCAGCTTTTCGATAAGTTCGTCGATGTCCTCGACCGAAAACGTGGAAAGATCGGCGCCGAGGACGATGGAGTTGGTGCTTTTCTTTTGCGGCTCCAGGTCATCAAACATGGTTTCACCTCTGGACATTTTGGCGGATGTGTTATGGGTGGCTAGCATAAGGCCGCTTTGAATCGGGGTAAAGATTTTGACGCAGATACCAGCCTCAATGCGGGCGGTCGCCATATCCGGACCCGGTGGACCGGAGGTGCTTCAGGTTACCGACATGACCGTGCCGAAGCCTGCAGCCGACGAAGTTCTGATCCGGGTTCATGCGGCGGGGGTTAACCGACCAGATATACTCCAGCGTATGGGTTTGTACCCGGCGCCTCCGGGCGCTTCGGAGATTCCCGGCCTTGAAGTCGCTGGTGAAGTTGTTGCTGCTGGAGAAAACGTTGAAAGCCCTTCCATCGGTGAACGAGTCTGCGCGCTGACCGCAGGAGGTGGTTATGCGGAGTACGTGGCAGTGACTGCCGGGCACTGTCTTCGTCTGCCACGGGACTACAGTGGAATTCAGGCGGCAGCTCTGCCGGAAACTTTTTTTACG
>CALIOE010000105.1 GCA_938044775.1 uncultured Rhizobiaceae group bacterium | reverse complement strand
GCCGGACTAATCGCCTCCGAAGGCGGCCCCAAAAATTGTAGCAAACCGTTCACGCCGGCCATGGATGTTGATGGAGGCTACCACGGAACTGGCAACGACAATCCATGGGGCGCCCGATACGCAGACACTTTGACCCGATTGATGGCGAAGGACTTCAACCTGGTTACAGAACATTATGATCGGGCCGTTGTGACTGAATATGCCGGCGGTGTGTCAGGCCTGTCGCACGGCTCCGTCAACGGTTTCTGGCTTGGTCTGCGCTCTTCCTTCCCAAATGCTGAGTTCAAGATTCATCACCAGATCGGCATGGATGGTGAGATGCTGCCGCCTCGTGCAGCGATCCGCTGGTCATTGGATGGCAAGCACGAAGGCTGGGGCAGTTTCGGCCCGCCGACCGGAGCCGATGTCCACGTCATGGGCATGTGCCACGCAGAATACGGGCCGTTTGTTGCCCCTGACAGCGAGGCAAAGGCAACCATTCGGCGTGAGTGCGCGCTGTACGATGAAGTCGCGATCTGGAAGCAGATACTGATGCAGACGGAAGAAGCCCAATGACACCAGCTAATATGGAGAAGCGTATCGTTCGATACGGCGATCTTGTACCCTGCAAAACGGCATTTATTGATGCTCACACGCCCGGCAGTGACCAAAAAGAAAATTTCACGATCATCGGCGGCGGAGTTTCGGAAAGCCCTGATCAACACGTCCATATTCGGGAGACACCGGGATTTAACATCGGTGCCGCGGGCCAGCCACCCAAATGCCGAAACTCGCTGCACAGTCATCGCACTGCAGAGGTCTTTTTTGTTCACAAAGGTCGGTGGCGGTTCTTCTGGGGACGCTATGGCACGGCGGGAGAAGTGACACTCGAGGAAGGTGACATCTTTAACATCCCGACGGGAATCTTCCGCGGTTTTGAAAACATCGGCACAGACTACGGAATGATCATGGCTATCCTTGGAGGCGACGACGCCGGCGGCGGTGTGGTCTGGGCTCCACAGGTCATTCAGGACGCCAGTGAACATGGGTTGGTGCTCGGCGAAGACGGTAAGCTTTATGACACACGGAAGGGTCAAAAGTTGCCCGCCGGCGTGTCGCCGATGCCGTTACTAACCGAACAACAACTCGCAAATTACCCCGAAGTACCGGTGGAGGAGGTCGTACCCGCCTATGTCGGCCGCTACAACGACCTGATGGCGCTGGCCGCGAATAACCCTGCCAAAGTAATCGGCGAACATGGCCTGCTACGCGACCGACCCGGGTTCGAAGTCGAGCTCATCACTCCCACTTCTCTGGACGAACATCGTCATAGTTCGGATCGGCACCACGTGTTGATGGTCCATGAAGGCCATTGGGCATTGAGTTGGGATAACGGAGAAAAAACATTGGCCCCAGGCGACACCTGCGCGATCCCTCCGAATCTCGCCTATTCGCTCGCCTCCAGCATGACCGGGACCGCCAGCCTGTTTCGCGTAATCAATACTGATGACGCGGCTGGGCCCACAGCAACGGAGCTAAACTGAAAAACTGATGAAATCCATCGTACCGCCATCTATGGAAAACTACATTAGCGAGTGGCATATGTCCCCGGCGCTTTCGGCGAATGGGTTTCTGTTCCTGACAGGCATGACGGGTGCCGGCCCTGACGGCTCGGTCGATCCGGACCCGCAGGTCCAGATCAATCTCGCCTTTGAGAGGGTCAACGCCGTTTTGAAAGAGGCGGGTTCGAGTTTTGCCGACCTGATTGAGATGACATCATATCATGTGGGACTTCGGGATCACATCGGCCTGTTCAGAAACATTCGAGATAAATACATTTCCGAACCCTACCCGGCATGGACGGCCATTGAAGTCGCTGGATTTGTAACACCCGGCACGCTCGTTGAGCTGCGGGTTGTCGCCAGAGCACCAACCTGAACAATAGGATATTTCATGAGCAGGATTTTCACTACGCATGTCGGCTCCCTGCCCCGCACGCAAAAGGTCGTGGACTTCATTTTCGCCCGTGAAAAGGGCGAAGAGTACGATGAGGACGCCTTCGACGCAGCCATGGCAGAGGCTGTGGAGCAAACCGTGCGCCGTCAGGTGGAAGCCGGTGTCGACATTGTTTCAGACGGTGAAACATCCAAGATTTCCTATGCCACCTATGTGAAGGACCGATACACAGGTTTTTCCGGTGACAGCGAGCGCAACGCCCCGGCCGATCTGAAGATGTTTCCATCCTTTCTCAAGCGTCTTGCCGATGACGGCGGTACCCCTACCTACGCACGCCCGCAATGCACGGGCGATGTGAGATCGAAGGGCCAGGGTGAACTGCAGAAGGACATTGCCAATCTAAAAGCCGCGATGGCCAAACACGGGGCAGATCGAGGATTTATGAACGCCGCCTCTCCCGGCGTCATCTCGCTGTTCCTCCAAAACGTCCACTATCCCACCCGCGAAAAGTATCTCGAAGCCCTGGCCGAAGCCATGCGTGAAGAATACGAAACAATCGTAAATTCCGGACTGGATCTGCAACTGGATTGCCCGGATCTCGCGCTGTCGCGCCATATGCTCTTTAACGACCTCTCAGACGACGAATTCGTCAAGATCGCTGACATGCACGTCGAGGCGCTGAATCACGCGCTCACCAATGTCCCCGGTGAGAAAGTGAGGGTTCACATCTGTTGGGGAAATTACGAAGGCCCACATTGCTGCGATATTGCCATGGACAAGGTGTTCACAACCTTGATGCACACGCAGGCCAATCATCTTTTGTTCGAGACCTCAAACCCGCGTCATGCGCACGAATGGACGACTTTTCGGGACCGTCGCGGCGAAATACCGGATGACAAGATCCTTGTTCCGGGTGTGGTGGATACAACGACCAATTTCGTAGAGCACCCCGAGGTGGTCGCACAGCGCATAGAGCGCTTCACAGACATTGTCGGCTCCGATCGGGTCGTAGCGGGATCGGATTGCGGCTTTGGTACCTTTGCAGGCTTCGGCGCAATCGATCCCGAAATTGCTTATGCCAAGCTGGCGGCCTTGAGTGAAGGCAGGGATCTGGCGTCAAAGCGGGATTAGCTCTCGGAGGGATCGTTGTGCACAATCTGGTACTTCTGCCCGGCCTGATGTGCGACAGGAACCTTTTTCTACCGCAGCTTGAAGCGTTGTCGGGGACGGCAAATATCGTGGTGCCCGAACTGATCCATGACAGCACGTTGTGCGCGATGGCAGAGCGGGTGCTGCAGGATATTCCCTTCAAAAGCTTTGCCGTCGCTGGTCTTTCGATGGGTGGCATCGTCGCCATGGAGATCATTCGACAGGCACCAGAACGTGTTGAACGCCTGGCGCTTTTAGATACCAACTATCTGCCGGACGGCACAGAGCGCAAAAGACAACGACGGGCCCAGATCGAGCGTGCGCGTCGTGGTGAACTGGGTGCCTTGATGATGCAGGAACTGAAGCCGTTCTATGTTGCATCCCAAAACCTGGGAAACCCGGCTCTGAACCGAACCTTCATGCAGATGGCGGTGAGCCTGGGCCCCGAGGTGTTTGAGCGGCAGGCGCAAATGTTGTTGCACCGGCCTTCGGCACAAACAGTGCTGGAGGGATTTGATAAACCAGCGCTCGTATTGTGTGGCGAACACGATCAACCCTGCCCGGTCTCTCTTCATGAGGAGATGCATGCATTGCTGTCGCGATCGAAGCTGGTTGTGGTGCCCGATGCCGGACATATCACCACGCTTGAAAATCCAAAGGCGGTGAATTTGGCAATGCAGGAATGGCTGAACGAACCGGATTGAGCCGCCCTGTATCGACAGCGGCCGGAAAAGCTCAAATCAAAGTCTAAAATGTTGGTTTTGGACGACAAAAAACCCGCCGAGGCATATGCCAGGCGGGTTTTTGATGCCGTTGGAAACGGGATTAGATACCCAGACCGCCAAATTTCTTGTTAAACTTGGAGACGCGGCCATCGCGATCAAGCATCGCTCCTGATCCGCCTGTCCAGGCAGGATGAGATGTAGGATCGACATCCAGATTCAGAGTATCGCCTTCAGCACCCCAGGTGGAGCGGGTTTCGTATTCGGTTCCGTCAGTCATCACGACCTTTATCGTGTGATAGTCAGGGTGGATATCGGCTTTCATCGTCATGTTCCAAATTTCAATGCCGGGCCATGCTCTCGATGGGAGGACATGTGCGCCTGCAGGTTTTTCGGGATAGAGGCACTTTGTAACCAATTAATTACAAAAGCATATGCCATCTTTGATTTTGCTGCGTGAGGCTATACATGAAGGTCCCAAGCAAGACAAGAAGGCGATTTAGGCAGCTCTGTGTCCACCGAACCCATTAAAGAAGACAGAGACCGCATAGGTTTACGACCGCTTGCGCGACTCTGGCCTTACGTGATGCAGTACAAAGGGCATCTTGTCGGCGCGCTGTTTTTTCTCGCCATCGCGGCTGCGACCACACTTTCGTTGCCCCTTGCCGTGGGCAGCATGGTCGACAATGGATTTTCAAATGCGGACAGCGCTTTTGTCAGCAACTATTTCTACGCCCTTTTTGCCATTGCAGCATTGCTCGCCATATCCAGCTCGATGCGGTATTACTTCGTAATCTGGCTTGGCGAACGCGTGGTTGCCGACCTGCGCAGAGACGTATTTGCCCATATCACGAAATTGTCCGCCACCTTTTTTGACACCGCCAAGACGGGGGAATTGGTTTCACGCCTGACCGCTGACACCACGCAGATCAAATCAGCCGCCGGCGCGACCGCATCCATGGCGTTGCGGAATGTGGTTCTGATTATCGGCGCCATTGCCGGCATGATCTATACCAGCCCGGGCCTTTCCCTGATCGTGCTGGTCGCGATCCCGATCATCGTTTTGCCGATATTCGCGTTTGGTCGAAACGTACGCCGCAAATCCCGTTATGCTCAGGACACCCTGGCGGATGCAACGGCCTATGCATCGGAATCAATTTCGTCTGTAAAGACTCTGCAGGCTTTTACAAACGAGCATCTCGTTTCGACAAAATTCGCGGGCGCCGTTGAGCGATCTTTCGAAGCAGCGCGATCCTCGATCGCGGCTCGGGCACTGCTCACCGCATTTGCGATTTTCATGATCTTTTCGAGCGTTGTCGCAGTGCTATGGATTGGCGCCGACGCTGTTCTCAAGGGCACAATGAGCCCGGGAGACCTGGGAACATTCCTGTTGTTTTCTGTGATGGCGGCCGGCGCGCTGGGCGCACTATCGGAAGTGTGGGGCGAACTTTCCCAGGCCGCAGGTGCAGCGGAACGATTGAGCGAGCTTCTTGCTACAAAACCCGATATCGCATCACCGGATAATCCGGTTTCACTACCGGAACCCGCAACCGGGTCTGTGACTCTGGACAATGTCTCATTTGCCTATCCCACACGCGCCGATCAGAGTATCGTTCAAGACGTCAGCATTGCCGTCAGCCCGGGCGAAACAGTCGCGCTGGTCGGCGCTTCCGGCTCCGGAAAATCAACCATCTTCAATCTTATTCTGCGCTACTACGACCCAAGCTCCGGAGCGGTGTTGGTTGACGGTGTGGAAAGCGTCAAAGCAGACCCTGCTGATCTCAGAAATCGCATTGCTCTCGTCCCCCAGGATACAACGATATTTGCCATGTCAGCCATGGACAACATTCGGTTCGGCTCTCCTGAGGCGAGCGAGAGCGAAGTTATAGAGGCAGCGACCCTGGCGCTTGCTCACGACTTCATCAGCGATTTGAAAGACGGCTACAACACCATTATCGGCGAACGTGGCATCACCTTATCCGGCGGCCAGCGCCAACGCATGGCCATCGCCAGAGCAATTCTCAAAAACGCCCCTATTCTGCTTCTTGACGAAGCCACAAGTGCTCTGGATGCGGAAAGCGAGAAGCTCGTTCAAAAGGCTCTCGACGGCCTGATGCAAGGGCGTACCACAATCGTAATTGCGCACCGGCTTGCAACGATCCTGAAGGCTGACCGCATCCTTGTAATGGACAAAGGCCAGATTGTGGAACAAGGCACCCACGATCAACTGGTTGCGCAGAACGGTCTCTATGCTCGTCTGGCCAAACTACAGTTTGACACCGAATTCGAAAGTGTTGCCTAGAACAGGTTGCTTCATAGCGCATACCGGATTTTCACTTTGGCCATGATCGAGCTGCCAATGAACGCAAAAAATGCCCACCACCAGCCGTGCAGGCTGCCGGAGACAATGCCACCAAGATAGGCGCCAATGTTGCAGCCATACGCAAGTCGCGCACCATAACCCATAAGCAGACCACCAACGATTGCCGTTGCCAATCCTTTCCAGCCAATTCGCAACACCGGTCGAAACTTCGCCGCCAGCACGCTTGCTGCCATGGCTCCCAAGACAATGCCAAAATTCATAATCGAAGTGGCGTCGGCGAACACTGATCGTTCTACGCGCCCCATCTGGCCTTTCCAATACGGCCAGGCAGACAGGTCTAAACCAGTGCCCGTCGCGATCTTGGCACCCCAGAGTGCGAAACCGGAGGTAATACCCCAGGGGCGTCCGAGCGTCAGAATGGTTGCGATCGAGACGACAACCAACGCCAAAGCACCAATGACGGGCGCCCACGGTCCCGATAGGATCGAACCGGTTTTGCGCGCTTGCTCCAGTTCACCGTGAACGCGCTGTTCAACTGCACGGGTGCCAAGGAACACAATTGCGGCAAAACCCAAAAGCAAAATAAATGCTATGCCAGGGCCGAACTCCCGGACCAGAGAGACAGCCTCAAAACTTGGTAAACCCCGCAACGATGGCAGGTGGGCCGTCCCAATCAACGATCCGCCGACAAATGCTGCCAGCGTCACCACCATCCGGGTTGAGCCGCCACCAACGGTAAACAGGGTTCCTGAACCGCAACCCCCGCCAAGCTGCATGCCTGCTCCAAAGACGAATGCCCCGAAAGCCGCAACCAGTCCAAATGGAAAGACGAATGCCCCGCTGCGCAAGCCCAGTTCATCGCCAAACGGGGGACCATAGGCGATCAAAGGATAGGAGAAAGCGCATGCCAGCACCAAAAGAACCATTTGAGCCCGTAGTCCGCTGCCCCGGCGCTCAGTTACAATACGGCGCCAGGCAGCTGTGAACCCAAAAGATGCGTGATAGAGCGCGAAGCCTGCAAATCCACCTATGCCGACAGCAATCACATATCTCCAACCGCCAAACGGGAATGCGGAGAATGCAACCGCAATCAGGCAAGTCAGAGCAAGAAGCAGCAGGCCATAACGCCTCAAAGTCCACGATTCCGCGAGGGATAAGCTGCCTTCAACGCTCATTCTGGACTGCTCTTTGAATGGTATTCATTTAGCGTTCATCTTGCCATCTTTATGACACAGCTGCCGTAAAGAAAAAGGCCACGATATATCACACAAATGTCACGAGGCTTTATTTGTAAGCTTGTGTATCGAGTGGTGACTTAGATATCAGATCGAAGGTGCAAGAGAAAATTTGATGGCTACACGTGATGATGTTTTCGGCTGCCCGGTTTCCATTGCTGCTTCCGGGGACCTGAATTCCTGGAATGAGACTCAATTAGGGTTTCTTTCGCATTCCGCCGCAACACCCGATCACCTTGCAAAGACGGTCTCAAGTGACATCGATTTCGCTTTACCATTGATCTGCAAAGGTCTTTTCTCCTTGCTGCTGGGACGCCGCGAACTTTACCGAGTTGCGCTCGATGCCGAACAGGATGCCCGTAAAGCAATTGCACGGCGTCCAGTCACTGCGCGCGAAGAGATATTTCTTCAGGCGCTGGCTGATTGGAACGGCGGCGCACCGAAATCTGCCGCTGACCGCCTCGACGGTCACTTGCGTATGATGCCTGACGATGCCCTGGCCATGAAGCTTGTCCAGGCGATCCGGTTCGTTATGGGTGACGCAAACGGCATGCGTAGTTCCATCGAATTTGCCCTGCCCCATATAGGCCCAAACCACGTGGCCCACGGCTATGCACTGGGGTGCCACGCCTTTACCCTCGAAGAAACCGGCGAATACGATCAGGCTGAGCGCGTCGGCCGGGACGGCGTATCACACTCGTCCGATGACGCCTGGGGACTTCATGCGGTGGCACACGTGTATGATATGACCAACGACACGGCAAAGGGCGTCGATTGGTTGCGTGAGCGAACATCTGCCTGGTCACATTGCAACAATTTCCGATTTCACGTCTGGTGGCACCTTGCGCTGATGCATCTGGACCGCGGTGAAATCGACGCCGTGTTCGACCTCTACGACGGTCACATTCGATCAGAGAAAACAGACGACTACCGCGATATCTCAAACGCCGCGTCTCTGTTAAGCCGGCTCGAGCTCAATGGCATTGCCATCGGCGACCGATGGGATGAACTCGCGTCGATTTCCGAAAACCGCGTTGGTGACGGTTGTCTTGCCTTTGCCGACTTGCACTACATTCTGGCTCTGATTGGTGGAGAGCGTAAGGACGCAGTTTCCAGCCTTTTGGCAAGAATGCGCAAGGATGCGAAAGTTGAAGCGAACGATATGAACGCGATCATGAAGCATCCCGGCCTATCTGCAGCTGAAGGTCTTGAGGCATTCGGCGAGGGAAATTATGTGGGAGCATTCCGCCATCTCGCTGGCGCAAGAGATGCCATGCAGACTATTGGCGGCAGCCACGCTCAACGCGATGTGTTCGAACAATTGACCATCGAAGCAGCCATGCGTGGCGGATATTTTGATGCTGCAGAACGTTTCCTGGGCAGCAGAACCAAACGCCGCGCCGGGAAGGTGGACCGCTTCGCTACGATGCGCCTGCAGGAGCTCGCTCGGCAACGTAAAATCGCCTCAACGATGCAGGTGGTTCCGGCGGAGTAGTTCATAGCGCACATGCTGTTGAGTGCCACAATTCTCTGGCAAAAGGATCAGCAGCAGAACAGCAAAGTCGGGTTTTCACAGTGACACAAGCCATGGGCTCATATCCACTGCCCCAGTCAGCGCAGGCAGAAGCGGCGAAGAAGGTTCGGGACCCGCGGCTCGACTTTTTTCGGGGCCTCGCGATGTTTATTATCTTCATTGCGCACACCCCGCGAGACTATTGGGCGCTGTGGATACCGGCTCGCTTCGGGTTTTCCGATGCCACCGAAATTTTTGTGTTTTGCTCCGGTATGGCATCTGCAATCGCATTTGGAGCCGTGTTTGCAAACCGCGGTTGGCTTATGGGCACCGCGCGGATTGCTTACAGAGTCTGGCAGGTCTACTGGGCCCATATCGGGCTCTTTTTCGGAGTGCTGGTCTTGTGCATCCTGCTCGACAAATCAGGGTGGTTTGTGAGCGAAACTTTTAGCGGGTCCTACGTAGCGTCACTGAATCTGAAGCATTTTTTCACAAAGACGCCGGACCTGGTGTTCGGCCTGTTCACGTTGACCTATGTGCCCAACTACTTCGACATCCTCCCGATGTATCTGGTCATCCTGGCCATGATACCAATAGTGATGGGGCTCTCGAAGATTTCCTTGTGGGCGGTGGCGGCATTCATGGTTGGGATGTGGCTGCTGGCCAATCTGGCTTTGTTCGGCCAGACACCTTTCAATTTTATCGCCGAACCATGGTCCTCTCCAAAGCGACCTGATTTCAATCGCCCCTGGTTCTTCAATCCATTTGGCTGGCAATTGGTTTTCTTTACTGGCTTTGCGTTTATGCGCGGCTGGATACCCGCCCCGCCGGTGAAGAAGTCTCTCGTGATTGCAGCAATTGCTATTTTGCTCATCACAATTCCTTTCGCCTATTTCCGAATCTTGAATTGGAAACCCGAAAACGAAACCCTCATGGAACTCGTTTTGTGGCTGAAAACACAACGCTTTCACCTGGCGCCGTTCCTGGGGAAAACGCAGTTTGGCATCCTGCGCTACATCCACTTCCTGGCCCTGGCATACGTCGCATGGGTGGCAGTCGGGCCAATGGGATCGAGGATAAGAAACTGGGGAAGCTACCAAATTGTCGTCGATACAATCCGAAAGGTAGGTCAGCAATCTCTGGCCGTGTTTGTCGCCAGCCTGGTCATCGCACAGTTTGTCGGCGCCCTTTTCAAAACCTTCGGGACCGGTTTGCCGATGACTGTTGCAGGGAATCTGCTTGGTTTCGCGGCGCTGATCGCAGTGGCACATATTGTCGCATGGTTTAAAGGGCAACCTTGGCGCAAGCCCGCCACAGAGCGCCCACAATCGTCTGCACAAGTGGCCGGCGGAGGAACAACGATCGGTGGACGTGGTGCCACGCCAAACGGCGCCACGGCGGCCAAAGCCGACTGAATGTTTGAGGGTTTATAACCATATGATGAACCGCCGCACGCTTTTGAGCACTTTTGCTTTGATTGGCCTGACAGCCAAGGCCGGTGCCGCAAACGCACAAAAGGCCCCGCCTGTAAACCTGGGTGAAGCGAGAGCATTTTCCACAGATGACCTGATTGCCCGTGCCCGCAAGATGGCGAAATCGGACTATGTCGCGCCACCCAAGATCCCACAGGAATGGATCGATCTCACATACGACCAGTACCGCAATATAAACTTCCACCGTGACAGCGCACTTTGGAAAGACAGCGACCGTCCTTTTGAATTGGAGTTCTTTCCTCCTGGTCTCTACTTCCCAACTGCCATCAAGGTGTCAGTTGTCGATGGGGACAAGGCCTATCCGGTGGCGTTCTCCAAAGAAGTTTTCCGAATGGGCAATCTGGTTCCTGATCTGCCGATGGACGACACACTAGGATATGCAGGTTTTCGTATAAGAGCAGCCATCAACGCGCCGGATCGAATGGACGAATTCATGGTGTTTCAAGGCGCCAGCTACTTCCGAGGTGTGGCGCGCAATCAAGCCTACGGTTTGTCAGGGCGTGGACTCGCCTTGCGGACAGGTGACCCTGAGGGTGAGGAGTTTCCAGAATTTCACGAATTCTGGATTGAGGGCGGGGAAGCTGGCGACAAAATGATCAAGGTCCACGCACTGCTCGACTCTCCAAGCGTCAGCGGCGTCTATACGTTCAAGATAACCCCTGGAGAAACGACAGAAATGGACGTTGAAGCCAGCCTTTTTCCCCGGGTCGATCTTGATCACGTTGGACTTGGAGCCGGGACCAGCATGTTTCTGTTTGATCAGACCAATCGCAACAAGTTCGACGACTTCCGTCCCGCTGTTCATGACTCAGACGGTCTGTTGATCGAAAATGGTGCGGGTGAGACCATCTGGCGGCAGCTCGCCAATCCGGTGAATCTCCAAATCAGCAGTTTTGTCGACACCAACCCACGCGGATTTGGCCTTATGCAAAGGCCACGCGATCTGGCTGATTATGATGACCTGGAGGCAAATTACCATCGCCGTCCGGGGCTTTGGGTGGTACCTGGTGAGGACTGGGGGCAAGGCGCGGTAACTCTCGTGGAGATTCCTGCCGATCGCGAAATTTACGACAATATTGTTGCCTACTGGCGCCCGCGCGAAGCGATGCCTGCCGGCTCCGAGCATAAATTCACCTATCGTTTGATGTGGTGCGATCGCGCGCCGACCGATATGGCGCTCGCGCGCGTTGTGAACACAAGCATGGGCGCTCGCTTTGGCGGCGGTCGCATCGTCCATGTCGACTTCACGCCGGAAGACGCATTTCCCGACGATCTTTCCGAAGTCACGGTGCATGTCTCATCCAACGGCGCTCCTGTAAGCAAAGGCGGCCTGCAACGAAACCCTGCAACTGATGGCATCCAACTGGCGTTTTCTTTCGATCCCGGGGAACGAAGCCTCGTGGAACTCCGTTCCCAGCTTCTGCTCGCAGGAAAGCCAATATCAGAAGTCTGGCTATACAGGTGGACCAAATGAGCCAGCAGGACCTTACGGCAAAGCTCATGCCGGCCCGGGCGCCCTTGCCCATGCCTGAGCAAGACTTCGCAACGCCGTTCCACGACCCGGCCGCAGGCAGGATTGAGCCCATCGCAGGCACACGGAAATGGCGGATCGCTACCTTTTTTCCAGCAGTCATAACAACGTCGCTGTTGATCATCATCTTTGCCGATTGGTTTCGCAAAGACGGTTTTGTTGCAACTGAAATCCTGATGCTCGCCTTTGTGGCGTTTTCGACGTTCTGGATCACACTATCGGTGGCCTCGGCAACCATTGGCCTGTTTTGGCCAACCAGAGAGAAGGGTTCCTCGCCAGGCAGCGATTCTGCTGAGCTGAACGTTTCATTGCTGGTACCGGTCTATAACGAGGATCCGGATGCGGTGTTTGCCCGGTTACGCGCGATGCGCAGTGCACTGGGCGCTAAGGCAACAAGTCACAATTATTCGTTTTATGTGCTGAGCGACACCAGAGAAGACCAACTCGCAGACAGAGAATTGCAGCAAGCCTCATGGCTCAACAGCACAGGTGGCGCGAAGATTCCGTTTTTCTATCGCAGGCGCAAAGAAAATATTGAACGCAAGACCGGAAACATTCGCCAGTGGATAGAAAATTGGGGCGGCAGATCGGACGCATTTATCGTTTTGGACGCCGACAGCCTTATGGGGGCGGACGCTGTAATTGAGTTAACTGACCGCATGGCACGATCGCCCGAAGCCGGGCTCATACAGACAGTTCCACGCCTGGTTGGCGCGAATACGATGTTCTCTCGTGTCCAGCAATTCGCCAACAATGTCTACGGTCGCATTCTGGCCGAAGGCTTGAAGCGCTGGTGTGGCAATGAAGCCAACTATTGGGGCCACAATGCAATCATCAGGACCAAAGCATTTGCAGCGTGCGCGGGTTTGCCGAAGCTGCCAGGCGACAGTCCACTATCCGGCACAATCAAGAGCCACGACTTTGTTGAGGCTGCTCTCCTGCGACGCGCTGGCTGGAGCGTGGAGATAGTTCCGTCCGTCGAGGAAACCTACGAGGAGATCCCGCAAACCCTGGTCGATTATGTGCTTCGCGACCGGCGATGGTGTCAGGGCAATCTTCAGCATCTCAAACTTCTCGGCACCAAGGGCTTTCACGCCGCATCGCGATTTCACATGGTTCAGGGCGCAATGGCCTATATCGCATCGCTGATATGGTTCGGCTTGCTGATATTGTGGTCGCTCATGGGACGCAGTGAAAGCGAGAACGTGTTCCGCTATTTCAGCGAAACCAACCCCCTGTTCCCTCAATGGCCACAGATGGATACCGTCAGCCGATTGCTCATCCTAATTGTTGTGTTCGGCCTGCTGCTTGCACCAAAGGTATTTGCGTTAGCAGCGATTGTTTGGCGCATGCGCAGGCTGGAAGCGTTTGGCGGTCCTGTACGCTTTTTCGTTTCCGCAGTTTCCGAGATCACTCTCTCATTTGTTCTGGCGCCAATTTTGATGATCCAACACGTGGTTGCAGTGGTCCGTGCGGTAACGGGATTTGATGCAGGTTGGGCTCCGCAAAACAGGCAGGGTGGAAAGTACAGCGTTGCCACGCTTACGCGGTTTCACAGCCTGGAGACCATCACCGGAATATTGCTGACACTGGGAATTGGATTTCAGGTCGTATCCCTCTGGATAGCTCCGATTGCAGCCAGTTTGCTGATGGCAATTCCGATATCTCGGCTGTCAGGCTTGCAGATCGGCGCCGGATCGAGTCTGGAGTCCTTGATGACGACGCGGGAAAACTGGCAGCCGTCAGATATTCTTTTGTTGGCAAATCAGCAGCGCATCGACGGGTCCGGCAAACCGAAAACCGGTAAGCGTCTGGAGCCCAGACTGGTGAGTTAACGGAAGTGCGTTAGCGGTTTATAGAGCCGGCCAGACCGCCAAACTTAGCATTGATCATCGCGACAATCCGCAGCTCGCTGCCCAGAACGCTTGCTCCTGTAGAGCGGGAAATGAGCGCGACCAGTACTGCCGAGATCAGTGTTTCCGCAAGTGCCAGAACCGGCATTGCAATGAGAACTGTTGTGAGAAATACAACGGCTTTAGCGACAAGGACCCAACCCTGACCCATTTCCGCGACCGCAGATACGTCCGGCATCATTGAAACGGACAACCAGGCGATCAATGAAAACAGGCCGGCACCCAATACCGGAACGGCCGGCATGTCAACGTCAGTTCCCTTGGCAACCAATGCGATGATCAAGGCCGATACCACAACGATCATCAGCGCAGAAACGAGAATTGACGGTGCAATGTTGGCTAGCAAGAGCAAAGACCCTGCGCTCACACCAAGCCACAAGATCGGAGCGAACGCCGACCGCAGAGCCTGGTTATTTGTTGCTTTGTTGAACATCTTGGTTCCCCATATTCCTGGGGACACCATGCAGGCCCATTATTGACTGGAACTTAATCCGTTACAGTTCATGTGCTTGCAGTTAATGATCACTGAAAGTCTTCGCTAAAATTTGTAGCTGACTCTTGCTTCGATGACATCAAAGTCGGCGTCGATCCCCTGAAGCGGAGCGAGCGCTGCCGGGTAATCGTCTTCCCCGAAATTGTTGTAGATCTGATGCTGATACTGCAACCCGACAATGATGTTGTCGGTTATCGCGTAATCTATGCCCAGACCGAATACATAGCCAATGTCGCTCAGTTCAACATTGCCGATGCCAAGCGGATAGGTGGCTGTTACGCTGGTGTAGGAAATACCCGCCGTGCCATAAACCATTGCTCTGTCCATGGCGAGACCAACCCGGCCGCGCAATGAATACAGATCATCCACAACCGCCGGAATTTGGGTTATCTCGAAGTCGGCGTCCATTTTCGTGTAGTCAGCTTCAATGCCGAACACGAGATTGCCGTATTGATAATTGTAACCAGCAAAAACGGTTCCATTGATGTTGTCTCCGCTTGAGACAAATGCCGGAACCAGAAGATCACGGTCTTTGAAGTCTCCGTAGCGAACCCCCGCACCAACATAGATTCCCGTCCAGTCGTACGAAGCCGCTTGAGAAGGAATGCTCCCGCGCAAGTGATCGTCAGCGGCATAAGCCGAGCTCGACATTGCAGCCAGTGCAAGTACTTTTACAACAAGAGAACGCATATTCTTCTACCCACTTTTTACCCTCCCGCAAGTTAAACAATTAACCTTGCCGGAACGTTAACCATCTCTGCCTCGAAAGCTCATCGATCTAGGCGGTTTTTTGATCAAGCGGTGTTTTGTCTGCACCGCTTTCGACCAGTTTGTTCTTGGTTGATTTCAAGAAATATGAGGGCATTTCCTCGTTCGACATGGGTTTGGAAAACAGGTAGCCCTGCAGTTGATCACACCCTACATCTTTCAGGAATTCTGCCTGTTCTCGTGTTTCAACACCTTCGGCGGTCACCTTGAGATCCAATTCGCGCGCAAGCGTTGAAATCATGCGGACAATCGATTGACCCGACTCGCTGTCGACAACGGAGTCGACAAAAGACTTGTCTATCTTGAGTTTGTCGAACGGAACTCCCATGAGATAGGAAAGGCTTGAATAGCCCGTTCCAAAGTCGTCCATGGCAACCGATACGCCAATTGTTTTGAGGCTGTTAATTTTTTCGACTACGTCATTCGAGTTCGTGATCAACAGGCTTTCGGTGATCTCCAGCTCAAGCAAACTTGCCTCAAACCCTGTCTCGCTGAGAATTTCCGCAACTTCCGCTACAATGTCAGAGCGCATGAAGTGGTTGGCGGAAAGATTGACGGCAACAAAGCGATTGTCCGGCCATTCCCGTGCGATGGTACAGGCGCGGTGTATTGTCCAGCGCCCCAGATCGCTGATCAGGGAGGAGTTCTCGGCGATATCTATGAACTCTACCGGCGAAAGAAGACCACGAATGGGATGCTCCCAACGGATGAGCGCCTCAAACCCGACGGTATCCAGGCTTCGGGCATCGACCAGCGGTTGGAAATGCAAGACCAGTTCGTCGTTGTTGATCGCATCCCGAAGTTCCGATTCCAGCATTCTCCGTTCCCGGAGCTCTGCATCCATCGTGTTTTCGAAGAAACGGAACACGCCGCGGCCGTCGGCTTTAGCCCGATAGAGAGCAAGGTCAGCATTTCGCAACAGTTGATCGGGACGAGTTCCATTAAGCGGCGCCATGGCGATACCGATGCTCAGGCCAATGCGCACCTCTTCGCCATCCAGTTGGTAGGGTTGATTGACTTCGCTGATCAGACGCCCGGCGAGCCTGGCCGCTGCACCTGCGTCACCCTGACTGTCCATGAGAATGGCAAACTCATCACCGCCAAGACGGGCAACACAGTCGCCGTCGCGCACTTCGTCTGCAATACGTTCGCTCGCCTCTGCAAGAATACGGTCACCGGCCACGTGGCCACGCGTATCGTTGATAAGCTTAAAGCCATCGAAGTTTAGGTGCAGCACAATGAACGGGCGCCCATATCTCTCGAGATTGGCCCCTGCCTGCGTCAGTCGTTCTGAAAATGCTGTACGGTTCATGAGACCGGTTAGCGTGTCGCTTTCGGCGAGAGTCAGAATGCGTTGCTCAGCCAATTTCTCCGAAGTGACGTCGGAGCATGTACCCATATATCCGGAAAACGAGCCGTCTTTCTCGATGATGGGATGGCCGTTGACCCTCCACCAGCGGGCGCTGTGTTGACCGGATATTTTAACAACCACGTCACGTATGTTTTCCCTGGTGGAGAACAGCTTGGCCAGAACGGGGAGGTTGGTATCCTCGACGTCAGTTTTGCCTTTTACATAGTCGATGAAATTGTGGCCGTTTGGATCTTCTTCGCCAAACTCTGGGGTGTCGAACCGTGTGATATTGCCGTTGGCACTTGTCGCCCACAGCCAGTCACTGGAGTTCTTCTGAAACTCGCTGAGCAGGGTATTGGAAAGGGCCGTCTGCTCCTGGGCCTCGATGAACGCCTTGCTGTACATCACAAAGAAGCTGGAAATATTGATAGCCGTCACCGGCGTGGCAAAGAAAAACCAGGCCAGCAGCAGATAAAGTACGCCCGGAGTGGC
>CALIOE010000104.1 GCA_938044775.1 uncultured Rhizobiaceae group bacterium | reverse complement strand
AATCAGGGAAGCGATGAGGACTGCGGTGAGCGTTACCCGAAGCGAAAGCAGAACGATCTCAAAGAGATCGGAATCCAGGCTCACCACCAGCCGAAACGCTTCAACCAGCCCCTGCCATACATCAATCATACAAGGCTAAACTCAATACATTGACCCTCCATCGCAGAGGCTATGAATTGCAGACGATCTCCACAACTCCGGATGCAGCTTTTTTTGTGCTTAGTTTTTCTTCAGCGTTTTGGCATAGGCAGCTATGGCATCGATATCGGTGTGCTCCAGAACCATTGGCACGGTTGAAAATGATTCATTCGGGTCTACTGCGTCACCTTTGAAACGAACAACTGACTGGTGGGGAAGACGTGTGTGGAAGCTCAAAAAACGATCTTCCCAGTCTTCAAGGCCGTTTACCAGGAGTGAGAATGACGGCGTCGATGATATGCCGCTGAACAAGTCCTCGCTGTCGACGACGTGGCATCTCGCACAATGAGTTTTGGATAACCCTTTTCCAAGCTCCGACAATTTATCGTTCGACCAGGCCGGCTCTGACTCACCGATTCCAATGCTTGCGAGAAGAACGGCAGCGCTCATCGATTTCAAATGCAGCATCCTCTTTGCTCCACGCTGATTAGAATGCGCCAGCAGAAAAACATTCAACAGAGGATATGTCTACCCGCCGTCCTGTGGGCAAAAAGGCGACGACCTGCAAATGTCTCGAATTTTGCCCGGCGGGATTGCCCAACCCTGCGTGTGATGGATGGTGCGCCATTGTATTGAGGCCTGTCGTGCAGGCCAATTGGCGCAGGTTCCCAACAGGCCAAGGGTTGGTTTTTGCATGGTTCACATGGCCGGATCTCGAGCAATGTTCTCCCGATCCATCGTATCCCTAAGCCTTTGTCCGCGCTGCCCGGAATCTATCGTCCGCCTCTGGCGTGCCGTCATGCAGGCTGCCGAACCATTTATCCATCGGTACGTTGCTCTCGCCGAAATTGACCGTGTGATATTTGTGGTGAAGGTAGTGCAGATAGCGGTCGTTCTTCAGCGACGTTTCATCACCCAACACGATTTCGTCAAAGCCTGAATGGCTGAGACCAGGTCCGAGCCCGGTTTGAATACCATTAAACATCATATGAGCCGGATGGCTGGGCACGACCAAATGAATCAGCATGCAGCTGAAATACAGAATATGCTCGACGGGATGCATTGCCATGCCAGACCACGGCCCGACATTGACGTTCTTGTGGTGCAGATAGTGAACGTGATCATAAAGTGGTTTCCAGTGAATCAGACGGTGGATCAGGTAGAAGTGAAAGTTCCGCCAGATCGGGATCAGAAACATCCATAGGAGGAACCAGACCGGGTTCGTCTCAAAGCTGATATAGGGCAGCAAGTCATTCGCATAGCACCACCAGAGGCCGCACTCATATGCTGACCAGAAAAGGGTGCCGGAGACGGACCAAAACACGTTGTCCTTCACCTGATCGTTGAACAGAAAAACGCGTTTGTTGGTGGCCGGCCAACTGCCGTTGTACTTCTTCAGCCGTCCTTGCTTTTTCCATCGGCAGAGCCACAGATGCAGGCCACCGGTGCAGATGAAGATGAGTACGAGATTGCGCGCTGTTATTTCCAGCATCCAGCCAGGCTGGAAAGTCTGCATCCGATGCACGTCCGGTGTGAAGAAGAAGTAACTCGCTGCCACGATCGCCATAAAGACGGCAAACCACGGGAAGAAAAACCCTGGTATGCCAAACAGCCACGAAAAAATTCTCTTCGGCGTCGTGGGAAAATCGAGCAGTGGCTCCAGATAGACCGGGCGGCCCGAACGCCATTCGCCGCGGTGGTCGCGAGTCTGGCCATGTTCGTCGATGGTCGTTCGGGACATCGCATTTCTTTCAATGGATCGCCACAAGTCTAGGAGCGGCGGCATGAGACGGCAATCGAAATCTGGGTGGCGTGTTGCTCACTTCGTCCGCTCGATCGGCCAGATTGAGCGGCAGGCAAAGTCAACAGATGCCCATTCTGTAGCAGGGGCGGATTTTCGGGTTGCGGCTGCGAACAACATCTTCTCAAGGCTTCTCGTCAACGAAGACCGCATGAAGTTTTGAAGGGTCCTGCTCCGGAACAGCTATTGCCGTGGGTGCAGGGTCTTCAGGAAGTTAGTCTCACACAGTATTGCCCGGTACCAACCGGGTCGCTGCAACAGTGATGTCCTGAACCGGTTCACCACGAATTCTCGCGACAAGCGATTCAGCGGCCGTCTTGCCCAGTGCTTGCGTTGTCACCGTCGTTGTCGTCAGTCGTTCCGGCAAGACGGAAGCGATCTCCATGCCGCCCCAACCGGCAATGCCTACATCACCCGCTGCTTTCAGCCCTTTCGATTTGCAGTAGAACAGTCCGCCGACGGCCATCGTATCGTCCTGGTAGTAGATCGCATCAACTTTGCTGATGCGATTCAGCACGTTTTCCGTTCCATAGAACCCGGCGTAGAAATTGGGGCGGTCCACCAGAACTTCTTCGGTGACAAAATCCTTTCCAGAGTCCGACAAGGCAGCCTTGAAACCTTCCTGACGCACTTTTCCCATGCCGGCGGCGCCGGCTTCGGCGCCCACATACGCAATGTTCTGGTGTCCCTTGCTCAAGACAAATCTGCCCATTTCGTGCCCGCAATCGAAATGATTGAACCCGACAGAGATATCCAGTGGGCTGGTATTCAGGTTCCACACTTCAACAACCGGGATCGATTGGGCGCGGAGTATCTCTATGGTTCCACGCGTATGAGTGTGGCCGCTCAATATGACACCAGCCGGCCGCCAGGCAAGAATTGCTCGCAACCAGGCCTCCTCAGCTTCCGGCGATTGTTCGTGTGTGCCGATCATCGTTTGATAGCCGAAATTGGAGAGCGTCTGGTTGATGGAATCGAGAACTGATCCGAACAGGTCGCTCTTAAGCCGTGGAACACAGACCCCGACAAGAGTGGAAATCTGATCTGAGCCAAAGGCGGCGGCGATGCGATTGGGCACATAACCCAAACGCCTGACCTCGCGCATCACGCGGTCGCGTGTTTCCTCGGTCGACCCCGATGTGTTCCGCAGCACCCGGGAAGCCGTCATTTTTGACACACCGGCGGCATTGGCCACTTCGGCCAATGTAGAGCCGCCACGTTTTCCTCGGGAGCCGGCCATTTCAATGGATCCAGATGAGTTGAGTTACCGGTAACATTTATTCTTGACTCTGCAGCGAATTGCAACTCAATGTAAGAGTACGTTACCGGTAACATGGTCTTAGCATTTTTGAGCGTAACGCGCGTGGGAGGGAGTTATTGATGCCAGTTGCGTCGCAGATTGGCTTGTATTTCGGCCGTGCTGCAAAGGTGTTTAACCGGACTCAGGCGTCGAGCGCTGTGTCTTTGAATGTTGATTTCGGAGCGGAATTAACTCTGCAGGTGAAAAGTGATGCCGGATATTCCGGCGCCAAAAAGCGGACTTACGGCAATCACATTCCGGGACCTGACAAGCTACGCCGCCATGGTGCACCTGATGCCCGCACGCAGTCTGGCGCCGATTGTGTGCCAAATATCAGAGCCGATACGTCGCTGACCCTGGAAAGTGGCCGCCCGCACCGGCTCAAAACCAATTTTTGCCGAGGATGTGTGTTGCCGCAGGTTGTGAGGCTGAACACAAGTGCCCCGATTCAACATGACAGGATAGGTTGATGTCTTCCAAAGCACCCGTAATTGCCATGCGTGGAATCACCAAGAGATTTGGAGGTGTCCAGGCTCTCGACAATGTCGATCTGCAGGCGAATGCCGGCGAAGTCCTGGCAATTGTCGGAGACAATGGGGCCGGAAAATCCACGCTGATCAAGATTTTGACAGGGGTTTACAAACCCACCAGCGGAGAAATCACGCTGGATGGTCAGCCACTCTCAATGAACAGCCATTCTGACGCAATCGATCTTGGAATTGATGCGGTTTATCAAACTCTGGCAATCGCTGATCATCTCGATCCTGCCGCCAATCTCTTTTTGGGCAGCGAACTGACCAAGTCCTTCCTTGGATTTCGCTACCTCGATAACAAATCAATGCGAGAAGAATCGATCAGGGTTTTGAAAGAGCGCCTTGGCGTGACGCTCAAGAGTATGGATGTCGCCACAGAAAGCCTGTCCGGTGGACAACGGCAGGCAGTGGCAATTGCACGAGCCGTTCGACACGCGGATTTACGCGTGCTTGTCATGGACGAACCCACTGCAGCTCTGGGACCTCAGGAGACGGCCAGAACCTTAAGCCTGATAAAGGTCCTTCGAGAACAGGGCCTGGCTGTCATCGTCATTTCCCACTCGCTCGATGATGTTTTTGAAATCTCAGACCGGGTTCAGGTTATGCGCCGCGGGAAAAACGTTGGCGTAAAAGCTACCAAGAAGACAACCAGCCAGGAGATTCTCGGGATGATCGTCGGCGCGACCGAAGAGGCTTAGGGGAATCCAATGAGCGACATACAATCCAGTCAGGAAACCCGATCCACACTTGCCGAGAGAATCGACCCTTATCTTGCGATACTTGGGCCGATGGCGATGATCTTTCTCATTGCAGGCTTCATGGCGATTGTTGAACCTGCCCGCTACTTCCGTCTTTCCAATCTGAACATCATCCTGCTCGAGAGCGCTCTGTATATGCCCATGGCGATGGCAATGACATTTGTCATCACTCAACGTGGAATTGACCTCTCAATCGGATCGGTTGCTGCACTGAGCGCTATCATTATGGCATTCCTGATCAAGCAATACGGATTTCCGGCGGAGATCGCCGTGATACTTGCGGTGCTGTTGGGCGCATTGTTCGGCCTGATTAATGGGCTGGTGATAACGAAATTCAAGGTGCCAGATCTCATCGGGACATTGGCGATGGACCTGGTCTATCGCGGATTCGCCCTCGTATTGGCGAAGGGCCTTGTCCTTGCACGCTTCCCCGAACTGATCACTGAGATCGGGCGTGGGCAATTGTTCCAGTTTCTCCCCACGCCGGTTGTCATTGGTGTTCTCACACTGATCGGGGGGTATTTTCTGCTGACCCGCACCTGGTTTGGACGCTATTCAATCGCCATTGGATCGAATCCGGAGGCGGCTGAAATGACCGGCGTGGCCGTCGACCGTCACCGCGTCTACGCATATGTTTTGATGGGCGCAATGGCTGGCCTTGCCGGTCTGATGCTGACGGGCAAGCTCAATGCTGTTCAGGCCACCTCTGCGCCGTATTTCAACTTGCATGTGATTGCGGCCGTGGTCGTTGGCGGCACATCTTTGTTCGGCGGACGCGCCTCAATGCTGGGTTCTTTTGCCGGTGTGTTGCTGCTGTCCATGATGATCAACGCATTGGTCACCCTGCGTATCGAATTCTTTTGGCAGTCAGTTGCATCCGGCGTCGTCATAATAATCTCGGTTGCCACCTATGCGTGGCTGCAGAAGAAAGATCGCGACGGTTCGAGCAGGCTGCTGTCTGCTCTGACCACACCCGACAATATCAAACTTCTTCGACTTACGGGGCTCATGCTTGCGGCGATATTTGCCCTGCTCGCAATGGGAACTCTGTTCGCTGAAGTTGCCAAGCCGAGCGGCTAGGCCCCGCTCACATCCGAAGCAGCAAAATTGCTACAACCCTCTGGGAGGAGATACCATGAAACGCCTCACATCATTGACAACACTCGCCGCGGCATTGCTCGCGAGTTCAGTCGCATTTAGCCAAACTCTGCCGTTGAAAACTTTGCCCGACGACGCCGATCGTGATCACTGGGTTCCCCAGCAAGTAAACAAAGAGGGTTCGCTTGAAGCCTTGCAGGCCGCTACTGGAACAGCTGCCACTAAATATACCGGGACACAGGACAAGCCGCTCGAAATCGCGTTGATCTATCCATCAGCCGACGTCTCCGACTTTTGGGCCCGCAACTATCTGGCGCTCATCAAGCGTCTTGATCAGCTGGGCATTAAATACAATACGCGCGAGTTTGCATCGCGTCAGGTTGAGCATTCTTTGCAGGCAACTTATGCCAATCAGGTTGTCCAGGATGCCGACCTCTATGACTTCGTCATTTTTGGGCCATCGGAGCTGGCGACGCAGGCCGACAATATCGACAAACTCGCCGCAACCGAGGGCCTGACCACGTTTGTTTGGGCATTCCACACGCCACTGAAAGACCTCAAGACCCAGCCGGCGGGCTGGTTTGACTTCTCGTCTGCATATGGCGCGTTGAAGATGTGCGACTACATGCTCGAGCGGCTCGGCAAAGATGTCACTTACTCGATGAACCGGGGCATACCCGGCATAACGGACAATCAGCGTTCGGGTGACTTCAAGGATTGCGTCGCCGAAAAGGGTGGCTGGAACGTCGAATACGAACACTATGGAGAGTACCAGCGTGCCGGTGGGTTCGAAGGAACAAACTCGATTCTGCAGGCCTATCCAAATTCCAAGGTCATTCATAACGCCAACACGGCAATGGCAATGGGATCGGTGGAAGCGCAGGTTGCAGCCGGCAAGACGAAGGAAATTTTTTCGACCGGCTGGGGTGGTACAGGCCTCGAGCTGGATGCCATTCGTCGTGGAGAACTGGACGCGACACCAATGCGTATGGGCGACGACGTAGGCGCGGCCACAGCTGAGTCAATCAAGGCCCACCTTGAAGGGCGGCAAGCCGAACTGCCCCTCGTGTTTCTTGGACGCATCACAATTGCGCATGATCAGATGAGCAAAGACGAGATCGACGCTCTGGAAAAGGAAGCCTTCCGCTTTTCTGGTGTGGGTGCTTTGAAGCGCTGAGCAGGGTTTGTTAAACTGAGAGCAAATCACGCAATCCGTAGGGGTTGCGTGATTTTTTTTACATTCGCTTCAACAGGGTCTTGAGCGTGAACTAACGGATCCACCCATACTGGTCACGCAGGGTCGAACTGCCGCCAGGCTGGAACCCAACAAAGTTGGCCTGCGGTATTTTCTTTGCTGACGTTTCCGTATCTGTCATCCGGGCAGCTAAAGGCAACTGCCGGCACGCGGCTCAGGCTGCGAGTTCCTGGCGTGCTTCCACCATCACTTTTTGAAGATCCCTCTTCGTTCGCGCGTAGCGGCTGCTCGGCACCGGTACGGACAGTGCCAGAATGTCTCCGTTGGTGTCCTTTATGGGAAAGCCGACAGCACAAATGTCCTCTGTGTGCTCGCTTTCGTCGAAGGCCAGGCCTCCATTGCGCACGTCGTCCAACTCTCTCAGCAAGCCTGCTATCGGTGCTTCCGTCCGACCCATTTCTTCAAACTCCAACAAAATCAGTTTTATGGCGCTGGGCTGATCCAAACAGGACAGGGCGGATTTTCCATTTGCCGTGGTGGTAAGCGGGAAAGTATCGCCGATCTGTTCGGAGACGAATGTGTCTGGTATGTACTCGGCGCCGGCGGCGGACAAATGTCGCTTGCCGCGACAGCGAGCCAAATGGGTGGCAACGTTCGGGTTGGGTTGGAAGACAGCTTATTTATCAGCAGAGGCAAACTGGCTGAGTCCAATGCCAAGCAGGTGGCAAAAATCCGTCGTATCGTGGAAGACCTCGGCAGTGAAGTTGCCACACCTGACGAGGCCCGCGAAATTCTCCACCTCAAGGGCGGCGACCGGGTATTGTTTTGATGGAGAAAGTGCAGTGAACGTTCTGTGGATCATGGCTGACCAGTTGAGATGGGACTATCTCAGTTGCTACGGTGCAAAACACATCGAGACGCCGAATCTCGATTGGCTCGCCTCGCAGGGCATCCGCTTCAATAAGACCTATGTGCAGTCGCCTATTTGTGGTCCCAGCCGCATGAGCTTTTACACCGGCCGATATGTTCGCAGCCATGGCTCCACATGGAATGGAATTCCACTGAGGGTGGGAGAGCCAACGCTTGGCGATCACTTGAGAGAATCAGGAGTGAGGTGTTCGCTGGTTGGCAAGACCCATATGACGCCGGACCGGGAAGGTATGAAGCGGCTCGGCATTGAACCGGAAAGCACGATCGGTGCGCTGGTCAGCGAGTGTGGCTTCGAAGTATTCGTCCGTGATGATGGGACAAATCACAGCGCCTATCCCGGACGACAGGCGGAAGATTACGATCGGTATCTGCGTGAGAACGGTATGGATGGCGACAATCCCTGGGAGGAATGGGCCAACACTGCCATGGGCCCGAACGGAGAGATGAGATCGGGCTGGATGCTCGAAAACGCACCGCTCGCTGCGCGGGTTCCCAGGGAACATTCTGAGACCGCTTGGCTGACCACCCGCGGCATCGACTATATGGAGGCTCAGGGCAGTGAACCGTGGCTGTGTCACCTCAGCTACATCAAACCGCACTGGCCGTATCTGGCCCCGGCGCCCTATAATTCGATGTATTCTGCAGCTGATCTGCCACCGGTTAATCGAGCAAACTCGGAACGTTTAACCAGCCATCCATTGATGCAGGCATGGATGGATATGCGGGTCAGCAAGAGCTTTTCACGCGATGATCTGCGTGACCTGGTTGCGCCCGTCTATATGGGATTGATCAAGGAACTCGATGATCAGATGGGTCGTCTGTTTTCCTATCTCGAAGCC
>CALIOE010000103.1 GCA_938044775.1 uncultured Rhizobiaceae group bacterium | reverse complement strand
CATTGATACCATCGGCCCATAGCGTGCAGTAGCGGCATCCCTGACCCATGTTATGGATCATAAGCAGCCTTTCCCGACCGCCAAACAGGGCGGACAAAGGCGTATCGCCATTGAGCGTTTGGAAAGAATAGTCAGGAACCTCAACGTCGCTTTCTTTTTGACGCAGCGCCGCCAGTTGCTGGCTCTTTTCCATAATTTCCTGCTCGAGTTTGTCGGCATCGGTCACGGCAATCTCCCTTCTGTGATCTGTCCCCAGCTAAGAAACAACACCATAGTCTGGAACCATGGAAAATCCATGACTCCGGCGCGGGCCTGAATATTGAGACCGGGTGTTGCCGTTCGAGTCGGCCGCAATATCTGCTGGACGTTTCGGAGTGAACGGCGGCAAAGGATCGGAATTGCGGCGTCGAGTTTGAATTATTCAATTTGCGTCGCAACTGGATCGGTGACCATGGGCCAAATGCAGCCTTCAGGCCGCCGGCTCAAGCCGCATGAAGCGAGCGTGCCGGCGTCGTTTTGATTCCAAACGTAACTGCCAGAACGTCCGGCATGTCACCGCACAGGACTATTGCTCGTTTACGAATAGACTTTGCACCTATGCGTTCCACCCCAATCACTCCAACGTCAGCTGAGCGGACATTTCGTCTTGGCATACCAAGAGCCGATGTACGTGGCACTACGAGGGTTGAACTGTCCAGATTTGGGAGAGTTACAATTGGCTAAACCGGTGAGTTTGAATCGAACTCCGGCAACCGGACATTCAATGACTCGGAGGTTGATCTATCTGCCGACTTCGGTTCAGGTCCATTTTCATCGACATTATCGTGTCGCAAATTGATAAGAATTCACCAACCATTGTTCCGCGCACGAGGCTTATTCAACGCTCGAAAGCACCTTTTCAGATTCCAAAAAGCGGATAAGTTCTCGTTCTGCTTGAGTCAGATGGCGGTCAGTGTCTACCAGGGCATACATGTCGATCACCGGATGTTCTGATTCCAGCGGAATTTGCCAAAGATCGGGAGCATGTTTTTGGGCGTGTTTAACGGCTATGCTTCCGATTGCCGGCATGTGTCTGACCATGTCGATCAGGTCCACGATGCTGCTGGTTGTTGCAATCATGGTGTCCCCGATTTCGTGGCGCGCCCGGTAACGAACAACCTGGGCCAGCGGTCCACTCAGGCTTTCCCCCTCAAAACCGATCATATCGGATAGGGCGAGCACCTTACCGTCGGGTTTTTCGACTCTATACAATGCGTGGCTAGGTCCGCAAAAAAACCCAAACTCTTGCCCCGGAACGCGATGACGTTTTAACTGAGGGGCAGTTTCCAGTTGGGTGCAAAATCCCAACGAAGCCACACGCTGTTGAAGGGCTCTTGTGACTTCCGAGCATTGTGTCGAGGTAAGCGAAAACGTAATGCCGGGATGCAACGCTCTGAATCTGGCAAGCAATTCGTTTACAAAACTTATGTCCAGGTGACTGGAGCGGTGAATGACGATGTTGCCGGTCAGTATCTGGTCGTCACTATCGTTCAGCTCATTGAGGCGCACGACCCCGCCGTACATTTCCAGGGCTTCGCGGTAAACGGTCTCACCGGAAGGGGTGATCGTAAACACGCGACCAGACCCGCGCTCAACCAATTGTATATTTAGTCTTTCTTCCAACCGGCGCAGGGCGGCGCTGACTGAAGGCTGCGTCACATTCAATCTTTGAGCAGCGCTGGTGATTGATCGTTCCTGGACGATAACCATGAAGGTGCGCAACAGGTTCCAGTCCAGTTGATTTGCCAAACGGTCCAGCTGAAAGCTCATTCAGCCTGTTCCTCGATCAGATGACAGCGTGCTCTTGCGTTTCCTAGATCTACCCAGTTTGGAGGCTCCACGTCGCATTTGCCTGCAACCGCCACCTGACATCTGGGATGGAACGCGCAGCCGGTGGGCGGATTAACGGGGCTTGGAAGATCGCCTTCCAGCCGAATCCGACTATCGTTCTGTTCGGCTTGTGGCAACGGAACCGCACTCAACAGGGCTTTGGTGTAGGGGTGACACGGATTGGAAAATACAGCAGCGACCGGACCTTCTTCAACGATTTTCCCCAGATACATCACCGCTATACGATGACAGAGATAGCGTACCACCGCCAGATTGTGGGAAATGAACAGAGAAGTCATCCGCGGTCGTTCGGCATGCAATTCCTTTAGAAATTCCAATATTTGAGCCTGCACTGATACATCAAGCGCACTCGTCGGCTCATCAAGAATGAGCATGTCTGGATCTACCGTTAACGCCCGCGCGATCGCTACGCGCTGTTTTTGCCCTCCTGACAATTCGTGAGGATAGCGATGCAAAAACTGGGACGGCAGTCCCACCCTGTCCAGAATTTTCGCAGTGGTCTCGGTCAATCGATGACCACGAATTTTCGTGTGTATGACCAAAGGCTCGGCCACAATACGGCCGACCGTCATTCGCGGGTTTAACGACGAATGAGGATCCTGGAAAATCATCTGCGCTTTGGTCCGCAGCGGTTTCAGTCCACTGCCGGTGGCATGGGTCACATCCTCACCATCGAGAACAATATTGCCCGAAGTTACATCCAACAGACGCAAAGTGGCCTTGCCGACCGTGGATTTGCCGGAACCACTTTCACCAACAAGCCCCAGAATTTCACCCGGGTGAAGGGTTAGGGATATGTCGTCTACTGCGCGAACCAATCCGTTCTTTGTCGGAAAGTGAACGCACAGATTGTTCAGAGTCAGCATTGGACTAACTCCGGAAATTTCCAATTTTCGACTATGCATCAACATGTTGATCCGCAAATAACGTGCAGGTCACACGGTGATCATCCGCAACCGTGATCTGCTCGACCCTTTTTACCGAACATGCCGCGGTCGCATGAGTACAGCGATCTGCAAATCTGCATCCGGTTGGTGGTCTGTAGAGATTGGGGAGCGTTCCCGGGATTTCCTTCAGCCCTTCAGACGCGTGCAATGGATGCGGCACGGCTCCAAGCAATCCTTTGGTATATGGGTGGCAGGGAGCATCGAATATCTGCTTGACCGGAGCATCCTCGACGATTTGTCCCGAATACATCACAGCAACTCGACCGCAATTTTGAGCAACAACTCCGAGATCATGGCTGATCATGATTAGGGATATTCCCATATCTTCTACGAGCTCCGCTATCAAATCCAGTATCTGGGCTTGTATGGTGACATCAAGTGCAGTTGTTGGCTCATCGGCAATGAGAAGCTTCGGTTCTGCCATCAGCGCCATTGCAATCAAAACCCGTTGGCGCATACCACCAGACAATTGGTGCGGGTAGCTTTCAAACTGCCTGACGGGGTTCGGCAAATGCACTTTGTCAAGCATGGCAAGCGCGATGTCTCGAGCCTCGGTTTTCGAAACCTGTCCTCTGCGTTGAGCCCGAACCGCATCCACAAGTTGCGTACCGACCTTAAACACAGGATTGATGAAGGTCATCGGATCCTGAAATATCATTGCCACATCCCGCCCGCGCATGGCGCGTTGTTCCGCAGGTGAGAGGTTCAGTATCTCGCGTCCTTCAAATTTGACCGAGCCGGACGTGATGTTGGCGGGCGGTGTCGGAACCAGCCCAAATGCAGCGCGCGTCAAGACAGATTTTCCGCAGCCCGTTTCGCCAACCAACCCTATTGTCTCACCGGGCATCAGGTCCAGGTTCACGTGGTCTATTGCCTTGTACGAGCCGTCGAAAGTGTTGAATTCCAGCGCCAGGTCTTGAATGGACAATAAGGGTGTCATCATGACCTCTGTTTGGGGTCGAGCATGTCCCTCAGGCCATCTCCGAGCAGATTAAATCCCAATACGGTGAAGTAGATTGCCAGCCCCGGAAACAGAGTATACCACCACCAGTCCGGCAGATAGTTTTTGCCGATGGATATCATGGCGCCCCATTCTGGGTACGGCGGTTGAGCCCCCAATCCCAGAAAGCCCAGGCTTGCTGCACCAAGAATGGCCATTCCCATGTCCATAGAAGCTTTAACAACGATTGGAGACATGCAGTTGGGGAGGATATGCAAAAAGATAATTCGGAAATCAGAAGCACCAATCGACCGCGCTGCTTCGACATAGGTCTCATTTCGTATCGATAGCACCTTTGATTGAACAAGACGCACGTAACCGGGCCACCAGACCAGACTCAACGCAATCATCGCGTTGAGAATGCCTGGGCCAAGTGCTCCGACAATCGCGATCGCGAGAATCAAACCCGGGATGGAAAGGAAAACATCAGTGACCCGCATGATGGATTCGCGAACCCAGATGTTACCAAACCCTGCAAGCAATCCCAGCGGCACCCCTATGAGGATCGCGATGCCGGTTATGGTGACACCGATCCATAAGGTTGTGCGTGCGCCAACAACAACCCGCGAATAGATATCCATTCCAACCTCGTCAGTCCCAAACCAGTGGGTTGCATCGGGTGGCTGGAGTTTGCGCTCAAGGTGGATCGATCCGAGCGCATCTTCTGGAAATGGTACAATTGAGGGACCGACTGCTGCGAGGATCAGAAAGGTCGCGACAATAAACAGACCGGCCATGGAAGAGTAGGACTTGCGAAACGTCGCCCACATGCGTCGATATTCGCGAAATCGATCAACCTCAGATACCGGTGCTAAGACAGAAATCCGGTTGGACCGTTTGTCCATCAGTCCGTTGTTCTTGCTCGATGTTTCAAGGCTCATATTTGAGACCTCACCCGGGGGTCTAGCAAGGCATAGGCCAAATCAATGATCAGATTCACCAGCATGAAGCTGGCTCCCAGAACCAGAGTTACGGCTACGATTGGGTCAAAATCGGAATTCACCGCCGCCTTGGTTGCGTACAATCCAACTCCGGGAAAATCGAAGACACTCTCCACCAACACGGTTCCCCCCAGCATCCACCCAAAACGCAAACCAATTATTGCCAGCGTAGGCAGGATGGCGTTTTTCAGCGCGTAGGCAGACACCACCCGGAACGGGCCAATTCCCTGTGCCTGCGCGTTCAAGATGTAATCCTTGTTCAAGGTTTCCAGCATCTCGGCGCGATTGACACGGATGATCGAAGCCAGAGCCGGCAGACTGAGGGCCAAAGAGGGCAAAACAAGATGCCAGAACGCCTCTCTAAATGCTCTGAAATCTCCCTGGATCAGAGCATCCACGGTGTACATGCCTGTAATATTTTCCGGGCGGGGCGTCATGATGCCAAGCCGCCCGCCGAGCGGGAACAGGTCCCACTCAAGTGACAGATACCATTGTAGCATCAGGCCCAGCCAGAACATGGGCAACGCCACTCCGGAAACCGCAATAAATCGGATGGTCTGATCAGGCACCTTGTTTTGGAAAACTGCACCCAACATGCCCAATGGTACGCCCAATAGAACCGCAAAAGAGATCGAAAGAACCACCAGTTCCAGCGTGGCTGGAAAGTATCTGGCGAGGTCGTCAAAAACCGCTCTTTTTGTATGCAGGGAAGTGCCGAAATCTCCGGTCGCGAGATTGGTGAGGTAGACGACAAAGCGTGAAACCAAAGGCTTATCAAGTCCGCGCTCGACACGGATCTGCTCGACCATTTCGTTGGTCGCATCTGGCCCGGCGGCAAGTCGCGCAGGATCCCCCGGAGCAATGTTAGAGATAGCGAAAACAATGGCCATCAAGCCGATAAGCATGAAAACCATAAAGACCAGACGTCTTAAGATGAGCTGGCCCACACCCCTCCCTTTCTATCAATTGAGACAACCGGGCTTCACGAAAGGCGAAGCCCGGTCCCGATCATACTATTGTGGGTCGAGATGTACGCCGTAAAAGTCGATTTCTCCGCCCATGCGGATAGGACTGTCCTGATATCCCTTGACCCAGGTACGATGGGCCATTCCCCGGTTACGCATCATGCCAAAGATTTCTGGCTGAAGATCGACAATTTTCTGTTGGATTTGAGCGTAGATGGGGGCACGCTTTTCCCACTCGGTTTCGGCGCGACCGGCTTCAATCAGTTTGATCAACTCGGGGTCTTCCAGGAAGTGCGATCCATAATATTTGCCGAAGGATTCGGGATGATACTGAATTGCAATAGCATCAGGGTCAGTCGAAACCGGAGTAGCGAATATCGCCAACAGATCAGGAGACGTCTCGGGCTTTGAACCTAATGCCACCATGTTTGGCCACGTCATAGGAACCATCTTGACGGTCACATTGATGTCTTTGAACGCATCAATCATGGACAGACCCATTTGTCTCTCAAGTTCGAAGCCCTCGACGTAAACATATTCGACTTCAAATCCACCATCAGGATGCTTGGTCTTGGCAAGATACTCTTTGGCTTTCGCGATGTCGCGTCGCGGCATGTCGGCGATTTCGACCTGACCCTTTACCGCGTCTGTGAACGGACTGGTTTGCAATCTGGCTTCTCCATTCATGATCTGAATGAAGGAGTCGTAGTCATAGGCATAGGCCAGTGCTTTTCGAATATTGAGGTCCGCCGTGACACCTTTTGTCGTGTTCATTTTCAGGCCAAAGGTTGTCAACGACGGAAGCGATGTGATGTCGATATCGTCTCTCTTGGCAACGGCTTGCCGCTCCTCAACCGAAAGACCGGTAACAATATCAGCCTCGCCCTTTATCAAAGCAGCGCGTTGGCCGGCACTCTCTCGAATGAGTTTATAGATCACGCCACCCATGCGGTCATTGTCGTAGGGAAAGCCCTTCCAGTAGTTTTCATTGCGTTTAACAACATAGGCCGTGCCCTGTTCAAAACGCTCAAGCATATAGGGGCCGGATCCCGCAGCATTTTCCTGTAAATAGCCCTTACCCATGTCGCCGTCTTTTGCATTGGTCTCGACCAGCGCCGGATTGACGATGTACCACCATGGAAGAAAGGACAGGAACGCTGCATAGGGTTTGTTCAACTTGAACGAAACCGTATGCTCGTCAACAGCGGTGACGTTGTCTGGCTCAACAAACCCGTCGAGCATCCACGCAGGTCCTTCGTTGATCTCCATGGTACGCTTGTACGAATAGACGATAGCATCCGCATTTACCGGACTTCCATCGTGAAACTTCGCATTTTTTGCCAGATTGAAGGTCCATGTCAGACCATCATCAGATGTACTCCAGCTTTCCGCGAGCCAGGGCTTAATCTCGGATGGATTGCCCTCATATTTGACTAATGCGTCATAAAGTTGCTGCTGCATCATTCGAACTGAAAGATCATATTTCAGAGCCGGATCAAGATGACTGACCGGCTGGCGTCCGGCGATAACCATATACAGTTTGCCATCCACCTCCTCGGCGGCGTTCGCCATTTGTAGCGACGGCATCACCAAAGTGCCGACGAGCACCGCTGCTCCCGCAATGAATTTGGTTGCTATTCTTCTGGATACGGCCATGGGATCCTCTCTGGAGAAATGCTTGTTTTCAATGCCAAGACGGCAAAATGCGTTGTCCTTCGCTGTTTACTTCACCAGCATTTGCGCAAATTGAAAACTAATCATTGTCAATGACCGGCATTGACCAAACCTATGCAAGCCCGTTTGTCTGGATGATTGTCATAAGTGCAAATTATCCGGTGCATGCTGTATTGTTATTTGCAATGTGAATTGAACTGCATCTTTTTAGGACGCGAGCAACAGCCACTAATCGGGAGGACTTCGAATGGCCGGATTGGCTCTTCGTACACCAAACCAGACTCATCGCGTCCTCTCCTCCGATGATATGGAGGCCCTCGCTATCGGTGCGTGGATATTGGGCACCGGCGGTGGTGGGGATCCCTATCACAAGTTGCTGAATATGAGGCGGTTATATGAGCAGGGACACAGCGTGACCCTCATTGATCCTATGTCTCTGGCGAGCGACGCCTGTGTCGCGGTTGTCTCGAATATGGGGGCGCCCATTGTTGGCCAAGAGCGACTATCCGACCCGGAGTTTTCAACACGTCCGGTCAAAATCATGGAGCGTTATCTCGGTCGGAAGTTCGATGCGGTCATGGCATTGGAAATTGGTGGAGGTAACGGATTGCAACCTATGTTGATTTCTGCGTTGACCGGCATTCCAGTTGTCGACGCCGATACGATGGGGCGTGCCTATCCGGAAGCGCAAATGACCTCGGTCGCCGTCGCAGAGCTGAAATGCTATCCATTCGCGATGTCAGATATTCGCGACAATGAAATCATAATTCCGCGCGCCGAATCATGGCACTGGATGGAACGCATCAGCCGCAAAGCCTGTACGGAAATCGGGTCCGTAGCTGCCACTTGTAAGGCACCAAGGACGGGTGAAGAAGTCAAGAAACACGGCATATTATATACAACGTCAAAGGCCATTCGGTTAGGCGAGACGGTGTTGCAAGCACGTCGTGACCACGCCGATCCGATAGAAGCCGTTCTCGATGCTGCACATGGGAAACAATTGTTCCGGGGAAAAATCGTCGATGTTGAGCGTCGGGCGACCGAGGGGTTCTTGCGAGGTAAGGCGATAATCGAAGGTCTCGGTGAAGATACCGGCTCTACGATGGAAGTTCATTTTCAAAACGAGTTTGCAGTTGGATACAAAAACGGTGTTCCGGTTGTCATGACGCCGGACCTGATTTGTCTGCTGGATTCAGTTTCGGGAGAGGGCGTTGGCACCGATATCATCCGTTTTGGTCAAAGGGTGACCGTGTTGGCTTTGCCGGCACCTGAGGTGTTTTTGTCTCCCAAAGGACTGGAAGCAGTCGGACCAAAAGCCTTTGGGTTCGACATCGAGTTCAAATCTGTGTTCGATGGGGCAACATCTTGAAAAGAATAGGCATAGATGTCGGTGGAACGAACACCGACGCGGTCTTGATCGACGGCGATGCGGTTGTTGCAAGCACCAAGACCTTCACAACGGTAGACGTAACGTCCGGCGTAAAAACTGCTCTGGCTGAAATTGTGAAGCAGGCAGGTAGCGGCATCAACGGCGTCAATGCAGTTATGATAGGTACCACCCACTACACCAATGCGGTCGTGGAACGGCGAAATCTGGGACGGGCTGCGGCAATCAGGGTCTCTCTTCCTGCATCAGCCAGTCTTGTACCATTTTGCGACTGGCCAGCAGAACTGGCTGAAAAGGTGAATGGTGGCGCATATTTGGTTCATGGTGGTCACGAATATGACGGCCGCGCGCTGGTGCCCATGAACGAGCAGGAAGTTGCCCAGGCGGCCCGAGCCATACGAAAAGACGGCGTGGATTCAATAGCTGTCAGTGCAACCTTTTCCCCTTTGACCACGGAGTGTGAGGACCGAGCGGCAGACATCATCAAGAACGAACACCCAGATGCTCATGTCACTTTGTCATCGTCGCTGGGACGCATCGGATTGCTGGAGCGAGAGAACGTTGCGTTGATGAACGCCTCATTGATCGAACTCGCGTCCGAGATTACCGAAGCGTTTGCAGAGGCCGTTCAAGCCAGTGGTTTGGATGCAACTTTGTATATCACGCAAAACGATGGAACGGTGGCCCGCGCTGAAATGGCGCGGGAGTTTCCTGTATTTTCCTTCGCATCCGGGCCGACAAATTCCATGCGAGGCGCTGCCCTTCTGACCGGAATAGAACATGCCATGGTTTGTGATGTCGGAGGCACCACCGCCGACGTCGGTTGTCTCATCAATGGGTTTCCGCGCGAGGCGAATAACGTGGTGGAAGTCGGAGGCGTGCGAACGCTCTTCAGGATGCCGGATTTGCTCTCAATCGCGATCGGTGGAGGCACGATCATCTCATCGGATGCAAGTGTGGTTGGGCCAAAAAGTGTAGGATTTCGATTGGGCGAAGAAGCCTTGGTTTTTGGTGGCTCAACTCTTACGGCGACGGACATTGCCGTCGCGGCAGGGCTTTTGGACGTTGGGGATAAATCAAGAATCAAGGATCTGCGAAAGCAAGTGATTGATCAGGCCCTGGCAACGATTCACGAGCGCTTGTCGGAAGCTGTTGATCGCATGAAGACCGATGCTTCGGAGGTGCCACTTCTGGCCGTGGGTGGTGGTGCCATGTTGATACCTGACTCAATGCCGGGAATATCAGATGTGGTGAACGTCGAGCATCAAGCTGTTGCAAATGCCGTCGGTGCGGCAATTGCCCAAATCTCCGGAGAAACAGACCGCATTTATCGCGACATGGACAGGAATGATGTCATCGCGTTGGCAAAACAGGCGGCTATAGACAATGCCGTTAAATCTGGAGCAGCAATAGAGACCATTCAAGTGATCGAAGTGGAAGATTTCCCGCTCAGCTATCTGCCAGGCAATGCAATCAGGGCAAGGGTACGAGTCGTCGGCGAGGCAGTATCTGTGTAGCCATGGCGACTGGCAGTCCAACAGATCGCGCTCAGCCTGTTTCCTTAAGACCAATCTCAGCCGCTGATACGAGCCTGCTGTGTCGGCTGTTTTATGCGTCGGTTCATCAAGGAACCCGAGACCATTACAGCGCTGAACAGCGGCAAGCATGGGCGCCTGCTATTCCAGATGCCAGATCATGGGAGAAGAGACTGAGGCCACAAAACGGTTTTGTGGCATCGCGACGGACCAGACCTGTTGGGTTTATGACGATGGATAGACAAGGTCATATCGACTTGGCCTTCGTGGCGCCCGACGAAAAGAGAAAAGGAATCGCAACTCTCCTTTATCAGGCAATTGAGATGGAAGCCCACCGGCAAGGATATGGAAAACTGACCACTGAAGCCAGTCTGTTGGCCAAGCCGTTTTTTCTGCGACAGGGCTGGGAAGTCAACAAAGCAAATTTGGTGAGGAAAGGAAATGTTTCACTGGCCAATTTTTTGATGAGTAAGACCTTGCTCGGGTCAACAAAGTGACCCTGCACTTTAAATCCATTACTGAAATTGCAGAAATGCTCAGAGATGGCAGCACAACGTGTGTTGAACTCACTGACTACATGTTGGATCGCATTGATTGGATCGGTCCGCAGCTGAATGCATTTATTACGGTGACTCATGCAGCGGCAAAAAACCGAGCGCGGATCGCAGATCAAGAACTTCGGGATGGAACCGATCTCGGCCCGCTTCATGGCATCCCGTTTGCTGTGAAAGACATTTTTGCTACCGCAGGAACTAGAACGACCTCAGGCTCTTTGCTGTTTAAGGATTGGATACCCGACTTCGAAGCGACAGCCGTTCAAAAGCTTAGGGATGCAGGAGCGGTGATCGTCGGCAAAACAGGCATGTCCGAATTGGCAGCGGGGACCACCGGTCACAATCCGTTTTTCGGTGACATCAAGAATCCATGGAAGAATGACCACGATCCAGGAGGATCCAGTGGCGGCTCGGCCAGTGCTGTAGCGGCTGGTCTTGCCTTTGCGGCATTGGGCACTGACACAGGATGTTCGGTGCGTGAACCGGCTCATTGCTGCGGCATAGTAGGTCTCAAGCCAACATTTGGTCGTGTTAGCAAGGCGGGTGTTCAACCTCTGATTTGGTCCATGGACCACGTCGGGATACTTGCTCGACAGGCGCGCGACATATCCATTGTTTTTGATGCAATTGTTGGACCGGACAGGGACGATCCCTATTCGGATGGATCAGGCAGTCGATCCAACCTGCCTCGCCAGGAGATTGTCTTGAGCGATGCACGAGTGGGGGTCGTGAGGCGTTTTTTCTTCGATTGTGAACCTGAAATTATCCAGGCAGTCGACAAATCCATCTCCAGGATGCGGCAAAAAGGCGCGACAGTCATCGAACTGGATTTGCCCGACATTGAAGACGCTTTCGCAGCCATTAGGGTTACGTTTGCTGAAGCCGCAGCTGTCCATCAATCTGATCTAGAGAAGCAGCCCGGAAAATTCAGTGAGCAGGTCCGCAAGGCCTTATTGAATCGTTTAGCGACGGAAGCGACTGACTACATCAATGCGCAACATTTCAGGGCCGGTTTCAAGAAGCAGGTGGACGCAATGTTTTCGCAAGTGGATTTCCTTGTCGCCCCGACATCCAGACACGTGGCAGCACATCTTTCCGACTTACCTGAAAACTATCGCGACAATGTCTGGAAAAACACATCCATATTTAATTTCACCGGACATCCATCCGTCTCGATTCCCATTGGCTTTTCAGAGGATGGATTGCCCGTCGGAATGATGATCACCGGAAGCCGATATGCCGACCATGAGCTGCTTCAATTCGCCGAAACGGTGATGATCGCCACGGGCTGGCAAAACAGTAGCCCAGGCACTTTGGAGGAACGATGTTCAAGTTAGGTGTTCTCGTTGTTGGTCAGAGTCCCCGCCCAGAAGTGGAGTTGGAGTTTGACCGTTTGGTCCCTGATACCAAAATCGTACAACGGGGTTGCTTGGATGGATTAACCCGAGACGAGATTTCGGAACTGGCTCCGAAACACAACGAGCAATCCCTATTCACTCGCTTGCCTTCCGGCGAAGGCGTGTCGTTATCGAAGAGGGCCGTGACCTTGCTTGGTTCCAAACAACTGGATATTTTGGAGGGTTCCGGTGTTAATATTGTTGTCGTTCTGTGTACCGGCGAATTTTCACAGTGGTCTGATCGTGAAGCGCTAATGCCGTCCAGAATTCTGCAACATTTTGTTCAGGGCCTGAAGCCCGCCGGTCATTTGGGAATATTGTCACCTCTCGAGCAACAGATTCCGGCAACACGCGAACGCTGGGCAGCCGCCGGACATCACTTGTCAATATTTGCACTTTCACCCAATGCTTCAACGGCAGAAGCAGAAGCAATTGCCAGAAAATTTGCTGAAAACCCGCCTGACCTGCTGGTCTTTGATTGTGTCAGCTACACGCGCAGCATCAAGAAGGTTGTTTGCGACTCGGTTCGTAGGCCAGGAGTTCTGGCGATCACGGCAATTGCAAGATCTGCAGCAGAACTCTTTGAGTGAATTGTCGGATGAAGTCGACCGAAGGGTTGGCTCAACTTTGAGGAAATCAAAAATCTCTCTGGCTGACAGACTTGAATCGTCAATTTGCCAACCATCTGAGATAGGGTTGTAATCATTCGCCAGGCTGTCGCAAAGAGAACAGTCTTGTTTTTCGAATTGAACATTGGGCACACACTCCGGCAGTTGGCCGGCCCTTTGGCGTTCCAGATTTGAAAGGTTGCTTTTGCGTTTCGCATACCTGCAACAAGTACTAGCGCGAAGGTCGGTAAATGACCGAAGCGACGGTTGATTCAGTCCTGGGCTGTTCAAATTTCGATGCGATTGGCGAGTCTGCAAAGAGCTCGAAGTTGCCATTCGATGGCCTGGCTCGGATGCCTCCCGCCAAATTTCAGCCCAGCGGACAAAACGACGATTGGCCAGGAACGTTCTAATGTCAGCTTTGGGAGTTCCAAAGGCTGTTGCACCTTTATAACTGGCTTTCCCTACTGGTCGTTTTCCCGACGTCAGTCCGACCGAAACTGAGCCCTGTATTGAGAAGGTGTCGTTTTGATCTGACGCAGGAATGCGCGCCTCATGCGTTCATCGTCTTGAAAACCGCATAGGACAGCAATTTCTTTGATGCTCTTTTGGGTTGCACCCAGAATGTCACGCGCTGCGTCCACCCGCAGCGCCTCAACCGCCTTGGCGGGCGATTTGCCCATCGTTGCCGAATATTGCCGGGAGAAGTTTCGCGCGCTCATTCCACAATACCCGGCCATATCATCTACCAAGATCACCTGCCGAAGATTGCTGCCCACCCAATCATGCAAGGACCGAAACCGTCCCTCGGTATCCCTTGCCTGTCGGTCCAGTTCCGGGCTGAACTGCGACTGCCCGCCTGAGCGAACCATTGGTGTCACCAGCGAACGGGCCATTTGAATCGCAGC
>CALIOE010000102.1 GCA_938044775.1 uncultured Rhizobiaceae group bacterium | reverse complement strand
GCAAGCAGAAGTCCGGTGGTGTGAAGCTGGATGGTGAATCTGATGAATTGGTGGAAAAGTTCAGCGGCTCCAATGCGTGGCCTGTGTCAGTGAGTTACTTTGCCCAAACCAAAAACGATCAGGGTGGTGAGAAATTACCGGTTTATCAGGTCAGTTTTTTGATGCAGGAAAGTGGCATCTCTCGCGCGCTAAAACTTCAATACGAGGATTATTCCCTGAAGGGAGACCTCAAGCAGATCGAGTTTTTGAAAACCGAGTCCTGCCCGTAAACAGCAGCCGGCGGAGAGGAGCTATTCCTTCACCTCGATCTGGGCTCCTCGTTTTTTGCGTCCAAATGTCAGGCCAAATTCAACTGCTTCACCACCGAACTTGTGCCTCACAGAATCCATCGCCCGCTCCACTGCTGCTCGTTTGGTCGCATCTTCGTCGATCAGATCGCCGGGATCCGCTGTTTCGTCCGATTGCAGGTCGCTGACACCGATACCGAGCAGTCGGAATCGAGTGCCGTCCATCTCCTTTTCGAGCATGGCTCTGCCGACCCGGAACATCCTGTCAGCCAACTGAGTAGGGTCGGGTAGAGTTGTATTGCGGGTGCGGGTTTTGAAGTCGGCGGTTTTGAGCTTGAGGACAACGGTCTGACCCGCGATGTGCTTTTTTTTGAGCCGTTCAGACACCCGCTCAGCCTGGGCGCGCAAGATAGGAACCAGGTCTTCGGGACTGAAATAATCGGTATTGAAAGTCGTTTCAGAGCTCACGCTCTTCGCAGCGCCGCGGGATTCAACGCGGCGGAAATCCTGCCCTTTCGACAGGCGAGACAGCCGCATTCCCATGGAACCGTAAGCACGGATGAGATCTGCTTCCTCTCTCTTTTGAAGATCGCAGATCATTCGAATGTTATCGCCGTGCAGTTTCGCCTGCATTGCCTTGCCGACACCCCAGATTAGCGACACCGGTTGAGTTGCAAGAAATTCATATGCCTCGGCCGCGCCGATAATCGAAAAACCTCGTGGTTTTTCGAAGTCGGAGGCCACTTTGGCGAGGAACTTATTGGGGGCGAGACCCACCGAAACCGAAATACCGATTTCGGCCTCGACCCGCTTTGCGAACCGGGCAAGTGTTATGGCGGGTGGAGAGTTGTGCAGTTTCTCGGTGCCTGACAAGTCCAGGAACGCCTCGTCGATCGATAGTGGCTCCACGGCTGGTGTCAGGGAGCGCATCATCTCGCGAATCTGGCCGCCGACTTCCGAGTAGTGAGCCATGCGGGGCTTGACCACGACCGCCTGCGGGCATGCCTCGAGTGCCTTGAACATAGGCATGGCGGAGCGCACGCCGTTGATGCGCGCAATGTAGCAACAGGTCGAAACAACACCGCGCTGTCCGCCTCCGACAATGACCGGTTTGTCGACGAGATCGGGGTTGTCCCGCTTTTCCACAGATGCGTAAAAGGAGTCGCAGTCGATATGGGCAAGCGACAGGTCTAACAATTCCGGATGACGCAGAAGCCTTGGGCTGCCACAGCTTGTGCACCGTGCCGCCTTATGCGCCTGCTCCGTCAGGCAATCACGACAAAATCCTGACTCTCCATCCATCTAAGAAGGTTATCATGTTCTCTCTGTGTTCTCTACCAAAACGTTCCTGATGGCAGCAGCGGCCTCAGGCCAGTGTCCAGTGGATACATGGACATTTGCAACGTCCCCGGCGAGCCCACGAAAGGCATCGTTCGCCATGAAGTGGAACAGCTCGACGTCGATAGACGCGGCCAGAGCCTGTTCAAGATTTTTGGGTGTGTCGTCGATGAACCCGACGGGTCCGGCTCTGTGGCGGCAAATCAGTTCCATAGCCGGCGCTTTGGACTTCGTGTTGGTGATCAGGGGCTGGTCGAGACCATGGCTTGCCAGATGGGAGCGGCGAATATCACCGAATTCATGGGGCATGTTGGTAAGGAACAGGATGTCGATGTCTCCCGACAACTCCAAAAGGCCGGCGATTGCGCCGTCGACGATCTCCTGGCGGCTGGCTTGTTCGTTGAACAATTGTGAGAGTCCGTCCCAGATTTCCTCCTGCGTTGCCGCACGTCCGTCAGGTGTAAATACATTGCCAGTGAGTTTGAAGGAATGAGATTTCAGAATGAAGCCACGCTCCTCCAGCACTTCGACAAATGGATCGACCAGATGGAGCACAACTTCGTCCACATCGCATATGAGCAGGGGACGTTCGTGCCGCGTTCTGGCATCGCCGTTGTAGCCCAGTCGGTTCAACTGCGCCTGCGTTTCGCGGTCGGGAATCGAGCCGGTCATTCGAAGCCACTCCTATCCTGTGGGGAGAGTGTTCTGCGCGCGTTGACAACTTCCTCCGGTCTGATGCTTTCGTGCTCTGTCCACGCGAGCAGGTCTGGCTCGTGACTGAGGTAGAAATCCAGTACACCGGCGAGAAAGTGCGGCTCCGCTGCCGCCTCCCTGATGTCATTGGCCAATATCCCGGTCAGGTTGCAAAACCGCATCAACAATTCGTCATCATTAGCCAGCCGTTGCAGGCCGGAAATGGCGATTTGCGAGGCGGTTTGCGCGTCCATGTTTATGAGTCCTAAAGGAAGATGGTATTAGTTTTGCGATCAGAAGAGTCAGAATACCGTCCGCAATGATTCGTGGATACAGGACGATCGGGGTTATCCATGACCAAACGCGTTATGATTGTTGAAGATAATGAGCTCAATATGAAGCTCTTCAATGATCTATTGGAGGCGCAGGCCTACGAGACGATCCAGACCCGCAACGGTCTGGAAGCGCTGGACCTTGCTCGTCAGCACAAGCCGGATCTTATCCTGATGGATATTCAGCTGCCTGAAGTATCGGGTCTGGAGGTGACCAAATGGCTCAAAGAAGATGACGAACTTGCCCGTATTCCTGTTATTGCGGTAACCGCGTTTGCCATGAAAGGCGATGAGGAACGCATCCGGCAGGGGGGGTGTGAAGCTTACATCTCGAAGCCTATTTCGGTGGTGAAGTTCATTGAAACCGTGAAATCATATCTGGGCGAGGCCTGAATCTTTCGCCTTTGCCCAACAGGCAAGTTTACCTGGAGTGCCCCAAAGTGACAGCTCGCGTTCTTGTGGTCGATGATGTCGAAGCTAATGTAAAATTGCTTCAGGCGCGTCTTATGGCAGAATACTTTGAAGTCTTGACCGCATCCAATGGTCCTGACGCGCTACAAAAGTGCCAGGCCGGCCTTTGCGACATCGTTTTGCTGGATGTCATGATGCCAGGAATGGATGGCTACGAAGTGTGTCACCGTATCAAATCGGATCCGCGCACCGCCCACCTGCCAGTTGTTATTATCACTGCGCTGGACCAGCCTGAGGACAAGCTGCAGGGGCTTGAGGCAGGCGCTGACGATTTTCTCACGAAACCGACGCATGATCTTTCGCTGATCACGAGAGTCAAAAGCCTGTCACGACTCAAAATGGTGACCGATGAGTTGCACATGCGGATTTCCACCGGCAAGCAATTCGGTCTCGATACCACCGTTGCCGATGTGAAGGACCCCAAAGACGGCCGCGAAGGCAAGATCCTGGTGGTTGATGACCAGGCGTCCTCGTATGAGAAAGTGGTGAAAACGCTTAGCCGGGAACATTCGGTCAGTGTGATCACAAAACCCCAGGAAGCTGTGTTTCGCGCTGCTGACGAAGAATATGATCTCGTCATCATTTCTCTGGATATTGAAGGGTTTGATGCGCTGCGGATGTGCTCGCAGCTGCGATCCGTAGACCGAACCCGTTCATTGCCTCTGTTGCTGATTGCGGGCGAAGGGGCAGAGGCTTCACTTATTCGCGGCATCGACATAGGCGTGAACGATTATATTCAGCGGCCGGTCGATCCCTGCGAGCTGTTGGCCCGGGCACGAACGCAGGTGCGTAGAAAGCGTCTGAACGATCGTTTGCGCAGCAGTGCTCAGCAAACCATCGAAATGGCCGTCAAAGACCCGTTGACCGGGTTGAACAACCGCCGCTATTTCGACAGTCACATGCAGACATTGTTCGAAAATGCGCAGAGCGGAAAGCAACCCATCTCCCTGGTGGTGTTGGACATTGATCACTTCAAACTGGTTAACGATACCTACGGCCATCAAGCAGGCGATGATGTTCTTCGAGTGTTCTCTGAGCGCATTTGTAAGAATGTGCGATCGAAGGATCTTGCCTGTCGTTTTGGCGGAGAAGAGTTTGTGGTCGCAATGCCAGACACCGATCATGATCTGGCCTTTGTGGTCGCTGACCGTATGCGCCGAGAGGTTGCAGAGCATCCTTTTGTCGTCGACGACGGCGCCCAGCAGATATCGGTCACCGTGAGCGCAGGAGTCTCCTGCATTACGGGAAAAGACGACAGTATAGCTGACCTGATAAAGCGTGCCGATACGGCCCTCTATCAGGCAAAGAATTTGGGACGCAACCAGGTCGTTTCAAACGCTGCCTGAAGGATTTCCACCCGCATTAAGTGATCTTTTGTGGAATATTCCGCAGCAAGGGCCCCGGGGGGGCGAGCGGCCGCGCGTCAGGCGGGCTGTCCTGTGGAAATTAACCGCGCTGCTTTACCTTAACGCTTTACTAACAAAGGGCTTTTGCGTTTAGACGTATTGTACGGATCGGCGCATTGGGCCATGTAAAAGGCCGAGGTTGAGTGCCCCTTGGGGTTCATGACCCTCGCTACCTCCGGATTTGCCCAGGCCCGCCGCATCACCTGGGTTCCCGAAGGTTTGGCCGGTTGGTGTTGGTGGATCGCTCCTCGTGATCCGCTGCGCCAGCCGGTTTTTCATTTTCAAACATCGCACAAAAAAACGCCGCCCCGAGGGACGGCGCTCAATGCAATTGAAAGCGAAATCTTACTTGATTTTGCCTTCTTTGAACTCAACGTGCTTCTTCGCGACGGGATCGTATTTCCGCTTTGTCAGCTTTTCGGTCATCGTGCGCGAATTCTTCTTGGTGACGTAGTAGAAGCCTGTATCAGCGGTCGAGTTGAGTTTCACCTTGATCGTGGTTGCCTTGGCCATCGACGTATTCCTTGGATATCTTGAAAACGCAATTGCCGGTGCAGTCGCGTGTTGGGCGGATACCTAAAGCGGATGCGGGAAAAGTCAAGCGTGCATTGCTGTACAATCAAATTGAAGAAGACCAGCGGTCATCTGGCCGGATGTGCTGAGGCAGCTGGACGGTGGGTGCCGGCCCCGTTGAAAAGATATCCGCACCTTCGATAAACAGGAGCCCCAGCCAAATGAGAGTCGCCTGCTAAATCATGTCACGCAGAAACGTCTTGCCTTTCAGATGAAAGAACGGAAGTTTTGTAGCAGGTTGCAGCTGAGGGTCATGTGTCAGCCGTCTCTTTAATTCGTCGAGTACGGTCACCGTAATTACCGGCAGTTCCAGGTTTTTGGCCTCGTCTATGGACAGCCAGTGCAAATCCTCCAACTCGCCAGATGGACCTGTACCCTCAGGCAAACGGTGTGCAATATGGCTGGCTTTCGTAGCAAAAAACCAGGCATCAAACCGTCGTGTGCGACCAGGCGGTGTAATGGCACGCGCAATGAGTCGCAGCGGATCGAGGGTCGGTGTGATGCCCAGATTAGAAAATGCCTGCCAGTCCGGATGTTTGGCTTCGAAAGGATTGCCGGTTTTTTCGCCCAAAAGCAGACCGGCTTCCTCATAGGTTTCACGCAGGCAGGCAAGACCCAATGCTCGGGCACGTCGCCGCGTCGGCCGTTTGCGCAGCGTGTTGAAAATCTTGTCTTCCACAACCGGATGCAGCTCCGATGCGGACAGGGTAGAACCATCGCTGGGGTCGACCCTTCCTCCAGGGAACACGAAAAGACCCGGCATGAATTTGTGCTTCATGTGGCGCCGACCCATCAGCATTTTTGCATCCGGGCCATCACCGTCCAGTATGATTAGTGTCGCCGCATCTTTCGGCGGCATATTCGGGCTCTTGTGAGAACCATCACTAGAGGAAGCGGCATTCATCTGCGCCCGGCTCATGCCGCCAGCCAGGACCTTCATCTTGGCACGTAGCCTGATCCGAAGCCAAACATCCGATTGGCCCATTGCAAGCCTACAACGGCTCCCTTAACAGGCTGCATCAGCGCAAACGTCAAGACGATTGTCAGCGGAACCCAGATGAGGAGGTGTGCAAGCATCGACAGGTCGAAATGCGCTTCGACGATCATCAGCAGCGTGACGACAATGTGACCGACAATACTGATTGTGATGTAAGGCGGAAGGTCATCTGCCTTCTCGTGTGAGAGGTTCTCGCCACAGGCGTCGCACGCCGGTGCCACCTTCAGGTACTTACGGAAAAGATTTCCCTCACCACAATTGGGGCACTTGCATTTCAGCCCCTTTGAAATCGCAGCCATGATGGGGCGGTCCCGGATGGGTGCTGCGATGTTTTCCGCGTTTCCATAGTCAACAGGCATTTGCCCAAAACTCCTATTTGCGTCCGCGCCCGGATCTTGCACCGGTATTGCCAAATTTGTTGCCACGCTTCGAGCGCCTTGGTCTTCCGCTGGGAGACCCCGGCCTGGACCGTTTTGAACGCGGCAGGCCAGACGTCTCGCGGCCTTCGCTTATCATCTCAAACCGCAACGCTCCAGCCATCGGTGCCGCTTCAACAAGCCGCACATCCACTCTGTCGCCCATTTGAAACATCAGGGCGGAACGCTCACCGACAACTGAATGAGTGGATTCGTCGTAGATATAGTAGTCATCGCCGAGAAGTGAAATGGGAATAAATCCGTCCGCGCCGGTTTCATTGAGCGTAATGAACAATCCCGCGCGGGTGACGCCGTTGATCCTGCCTCCAAACTCGGCGCCAATCTTGCTGGCCAGATGTGACGCGATCAGACGATCCTTGGTCTCCCGCTCGGCCAGCATTGCACGGCGCTCAGCCTGTGAAATCTGCTCGGCAATCACATCGAGCTGCGCTTCCTCCTCGCGGCTCATGGCTCCTGCGCCAAGGCCCAGTGCTCCGACCAGCGCCCGATGCACGATCAGATCCGCATAGCGGCGAATTGGAGAAGTAAAGTGAGCGTATTTCGCAAGGTTCAGCCCAAAATGTCCTATGTTGACCGGATCATAGGCGGCTTGTGACTGGGAGCGCAGGACCACGGAATTGACCAGTTCTTCACTGTCGCCGCCAGCAACCTGACCCAAAATACCATTGAAGTGGTGCGGTCGTAACTGGCCGGCCCTGGCCAGTGGGATTGACATCGACTTCAGGAACTCACGCAGGCTTTCCAGCTTGGCCAGAGAAGGCGCATCGTGCACCCGGTAAACCAACGATTGGCGCTTTTTTTCAAGCGTTTCGGCCGCCGCCACATTGGCCTGTATCATGAATTCTTCGACCAGTTTATGGGCGTCCAGGCGTGGCGGGATGGTAACGCGATCGACTGATCCGTCCTCATTGAGCAGAATTTTGCGCTCGGGCATGTCCAGTTCCAGCGGCTGGCGCTGGTCGCGGCCGGCCTTTAAAACCCGATATCCTGTCCAAAGCGGCCTCAGCACCCTGTCCAGCCAGGGTTCGGCGCGGGGAGCGCTTTCTCCATCGATGGCCGCCTGGGCTTCTGTATAGGCAAGACGCACATGGGAACGCATCATGATGCGATGAAAGCTGTGACCCAACTTACGGCCCGTCTGGTTAAAGATCATGCGCACAGCAAGGGCTGGGCGGTCGACGCCTTCTTTCAGTGAACAAAGATCGTTGGATATACGCTCTGGCAACATGGGGACCACCCGGTCCGGGAAGTATACCGAGTTACCACGCAAGAGCGCTTCCCGGTCGAGATTTGAGCCAGGACGGACGTACCAGGATACATCGGCAATGGCGACGGTCACGACGATGCCGCCCGGATTCTTGGTGTCTTCATCAGGAAACGCGCAAATGGCATCGTCATGGTCTTTTGCATCCGCCGGATCGATGGTGATAAGCGGCAGGTCACGCCAGTCCTCACGGCTCTTCATGTCGGCCTTTCCGGCGGCCTCTGATTCAGCGATGACGTCGTCTGGAAATCTGGTTGGTATGTTGTGGGCATGAAGGGCGATCAGTGAGATCGCTTTTTCAGAATTCAGGTTGCCGATAACCTGCTCGACCCGAGCTTGCTTTAAACCCAGCCGACCGGCCGGTGCCGGGGCGACTTCGACGAGATCGCCGTCCTGAGCCTCGCCAACCGCATCCTCGCGAACGATCAGTTCGTCCTGTTTACGATCGACCGGTTCTATCCGGCCCGCGAAGCCGTTTTCAGGCTTGCCGTATTTGCGGAACACGCCAAGTACCGAGTCGCGTCCCTTGTCGAGAAGCTTCATCACCCGGATCTGTGGAGAGCCCTTGTCTTGCTGGCGCACGAGACGCGCCAGAACCCGGTCTCCAATGCCCGGTGTCGGCCCCTTGCCTTTGTTGTCAGTTTTTACCTCGACGGTTGGTGCTTTGCCGGCGCTGGCCTCATCCCATTGAACCGGCCTGGCCAACAAACCGCCGTTCCTGTCCCGGGTAACGATGTCGTACACGGTGACCGAGGGGAGGGTGCCGGATTTGGTGAAGCGCTTACCGCGCTTTCTGATAATCCCTTCTTCGGCAAGGTCTTTCAGCATCGCTTTCAGGGCAATTTTTTGCTGCCCCTTCAGACCGAATGCGCGCGCA
>CALIOE010000101.1 GCA_938044775.1 uncultured Rhizobiaceae group bacterium | reverse complement strand
GCATGGGACTAATCGATGGTGCCGAGATAGTATGATCTGAAGGCGGCCGACGCTGTCGGCTGAGCATTTCCTGCAATACTGAACGTCCTGTTAAGTTATCTTAACAAGAGATGAAATTTGGCACAAAGGTCCAAGCAAGGTTCTTGTAATAGATAATATGACACCAGTTCCTCACCCAATCAGGTAGCGGCATGAGTGTGATATTGTTGACGGCCTCGGCGCTTCCATTGATTGGTGGGCTGGTGATTGCGGTTTTCCTGGAAACCACCGGGGGCTCGCAGACCCGTTGCGCCACCAATCACAGCCTCTATCAAGACTTCCCCACCCCATGAAACCTCCACGCGGAGCGGCGATGCGTTGTTTGTTGGAACCTCAAGATTTCGCACTGTTGCGGAATGGCTTATCGTTTAGGCTGATTGAGGGCCCGCTTCGTTTCCCTCTCGAATAGTAGGGCCTGTATCCTGAGGCGTCGATGGCACGTTGTTATCGCTCAGGGGCACCAATAGCCGCGACGCCTCTTCACCCCACTTGCAAGCGAAATGCGTCACGGCCTTGCAATGGCCTGTCGATCACGCTGCGGTCCATTGCATCATGGTTTGCTCAACCGGAGCGCGGCTTATCGATACGATGGTGATATCCAGTAGCAAAAAGTTGAACCAGATCACGAATCTTCAATCCTGACGCAGTGACACGGGATCGTCGGACCAATCGCCAGAGAATTGGTTCCAGACGCGCCTTCTTCAGAACACAGTGTTCAGATTCTTTAACCCTCTGCTTGCAGAAAGTCGGATATACAAGAGTCATGAGTTTATTGCGGGATCAGACAACAGACAACGCGCCGACACAGCAGGCATCGCTGTCCGATCCTGAAAAACCCGGTTCTGTGGATCCGGTTGAAAAATTCCTGGCAGCGCAAACAGCTCTGCGGTGCGCGGTCGAGATTGATGACACCCATGCAGTCACCAATCTGGATTCAAATGTTAAGCGGGCTTTTACCGACCTGCTGTCAGCAACACCAAACTGCGACGATGAACGTAAACAGATGATCGAGTTATTGTTGGGGTTTTCCTGCGATGCCTGCTTTGGAGAAGGTATGTCGCAACAGGTTAGGCAAAAAATCGTTTCGCTTCTCGCATAGCTGCAAACTTCAGCCACCTGATTATCCGGTCGGTTGCATGCGTCACATAAGGATCAATTCCGGGAAGACGATCCGGAATGAGCCCACTTTCCAAAGCATGCTGGTTTGAACAGCCGATTTCGCCGCCACTTTGAGGCCTTTTTCATCGATCACGAGCGATTGTAGGAGAGTTGCTTACAATTTTACCTATTAGGGTTAAACTTTGGAAACGATTGCCTGAAATGTACGCATTCGGTATTCGAATCGAGGGAACGGGACATCGCATGTTATTGAGCGAATGTAGGGGCAATGATTGCTATGGGTTGCTCGTTCAATTGACAGCGGAAAAATCCAGTTGAGCATTTCAGAACTAGTAGAGTCCTATTCCAGATTTAGCGAAGAGTTGAGCCTGGCAATCGAAAGCGACCAAAAGGCCGAGATTCGAAGAATCGACTCCAAGCTTGAAGAGATTTTTGGTTCAATAATTTCTCTGGAACCCGAAAGTCGGGATATCGCAGCTCAACAGGCGGGCTTTTTACTGAATTTCCTGAGTCCGGTTCAGCAACGCTCAGCCGTTCAGCAGCAAGTTTGCGAACGACTGTTACGACTGATCGCATAATCCAGGTAGGCATGGCCAATGCCAACACAACCCGCTTCAATTGATAATCTTTAGGCGCAGCGCAATGCCGACCGCATGGGTGCGATTAACCGCGTCAAGCTTTTTGGACGCCATGACAAAGTAATGGTTCACGGTGTGCTCGGAGAACCCCAGCACCCGAGATATCGCGTCATTGGTCTTGCCCTGCGAAGCGAGCTGAAGACACTCAATCTCCAGTCGTGTCAGATCACTGTCCATCACGGCCTGACCTGATGCTGAAAGTTGCAATTCCACCCTCTTCCCCTATCAAACTCAACACTTCATTCATCGACCCAAACTGACCCTTGCTCCCCTGATTGAAATCAATGCAGAGGAGCCGCGATTTCAGACTTGTGGTCTGACGCCACTTTCTCGAACAAAGACATCCATTGTGACGTCTCCTTGAATTCCCAGTCCTTGGACCCGCCATATTCGTTGGGCTGTTCCTTTAACCAGCGAACCAGCTCAAGAGCATCGGCACGTTTGACATCTACCCAGTTTTCGGACGCCCACTGGATCAGGCGCTCGCGCCTCGCTTCATCAGAAATGGGTATAACATTGAGGACAGACCGGCTGCTCAGCTCAGTATAGTGCTGGCGGCGCGCAGCCGTCACAACCGACCTCCACTCCGCAAATGTCAACAGTTTTGCATCGCGCATAGCATCCAGTGTGGCCAGTAGATTGACGCGGGGTTCAGACAAGTGCCCGTAACCCAACTCGCCTGGAGCGTGGACCAAAGCGACGTCTGAATCATCAACCAGATCGCCACTTGCATAGCCCCGGTAGACCGCTCCGATTCCAAGCATGCCGAACGTGTCGCATTCAGCGGCTCGAAGCGCACCCATGCTGGCAGCACCAGCGACCACAACACCTTTTGACAAGGCAAACAGGATTTCCTTGTGCCAGACTGAGCGAGTTTGCTCGAAACAGCCATCGATAATTCCGATCACCTTGGCCCCATCCAAAACCGCTTTTGTCACATCACCCCAAACCGCAGGCCCGAGAATCCTCAAATCAGGCTCGCTCCTGGAAATTGACTCGATATCATTCGACAAACTGGGTCCGACAAACAGCACCTTCACCTCGACATCTCCTGCATTTTGCTGAAGCCGCGGCTGGTAATCTGAACACGCTTGCCCTCCAGCGGCACCTGCAGCTGATCGGAAACGACCCTTACGACATGAATTCCGAATCTACGGGCATCCATCTCCACGCTGACCAATTGACGAATGCCAATCGCTGCCAGGCGCTCAATCAGGTCATGTGTCGCATGCCCAAGGGATACCTTGCCGCGTCCGATGCCAGGAATGGAGATTGACTTTGCAACGGGGTTCGCATTGGCGCGAAAGGGCTTGTCCAGGCTCATGAAACTGTCAGCGGCATAGTGTTCGGATCGAATGTCATCACGTGCACCAGCGACCAGTGCCAGGCGAGCCTGCGCCGCTTCCGTGACGGCTTTGACAATTGCTCTGCCAGCATCCGGATGGCAACCGCAACCGCCGCAGCGGTTGCCCTGAGCGCTGGCCGAAAAATGCCGGTGGTGCTTCGCCTCCAGCAACGCCAGGAAGGCAGGTATCCCGGTATCCGACTGCATTTGAAAGAGGCGCAACTCCAGACCGGCGACCGAAATTCGACGCAACAATTCGGGCAATTGGGTATCTTCGTCTCCCGTTACCGAGAATTCGAGCTCTGAAATCCTGCTCCGATCGGCGAATTGGAAATTGAAGAGGGCGTCGCGTTCAATAAGTTCACACAATCCGTGAAAGACAGCTTCTTCCTTGGTGTTACCTGAAGCAAGGCCATCAGAAGCCACGTAGAATGCATCGTTATAGCCCTCAGGCTTGTCGCGATGATCCAGTCCCACCAATGCCCAGGGAACGAGGATCTGCTTCCCCCTGCTCAGGTCGGTTCCGCTTACCCAGCCAATCTCCTGGTGAGCCGGAAGAAGCCTCGGATGGCATCGTGCAACATCTTCGATATCCAAAAATCTCCGAGAGGTGCCCCTAAGCTCATCAATCGAATGGTAGGAAATGTCGTTCGGCAGCGTTTCGGCGACGCTGGTTTCCGCGGCCTCCATGGCTGCAGAAATGAATGCCGAGTCGGGATCAGGACCTTTTCCAAGGCTCACAGAAAGGCTGTTCGAGTTCGGTCGAACTGCCATGGCAACGGGAATTCCCACACTGTCCAGACCCGTAAGGTCACCCAGACGTGAAATGCCCAATTCCTTAAAGTGGGGTCTCAGCCGCGCCAGTGTTCTGCGTGCAGAACACGACCTGTCCGAAAACCCACCAAACACAGGCGATTCAGACGATGTGTGGCCTCCAACCTGAAATGGATTCTGACCCACGGGGCCAGTGTTTGAAGGCTCACTTTGCTGGCGCGGCTGATGATTCATTTCAAATCACGAATTTTTGGAGGCCAGCGTCTCTTCTGTGGGCACAGATCGCATGGTGAACATAACATCAGTCATGACATCGTTTGCCGCAAGCTCACTTGCAACGTTCTCTGCACCAGCCATGCTGGAAATGGGGTACTCAGTTCCATCGTTTGCGTGATAAACCGTGTTACTCGTGGACGAATTTTTTGTTGAAATGCTCATTGAGATTCTCCTGTTTTTGACGGCCTTGAAGCCGTCGTAGGAGACTATATTGGCCCGCGTGACTGGGCTGTGACTGGTCACAAAATCGCAGTCACAACGTCAAAGACGTCTAACGTATACCGGCGAGATGCAGGCCTTCCAGCAAATGCCTGGTGTCCTGCGCATGCTTGTCGGGAACGATGTCCGTCAAGCTGTCGGCATGGAATTCTGGATAGGATTCGCGAAATATCTTGGCAAAATGCGCTGCGACTTCTCCATTGCCCGACATGGCTGCAGAAGCCGCAAGCAGCCTTGCAACAGCCGGGTTTTCCCCCAAAGGCATCAAAAGAGCCATCGCTTCCTGATATTCTTCAGTCTGATACAGAATGCTTGCATGTATCCAATCATAGTAGTCCGGGTATTCCGGATTCAGCGCTTTTGCGCGAAGGCATTTTACCAGGGCCTGGTCGGGTATTCCCGAATGAGTCAGTGCGTCGGCATAATCAGCGAGCATGTCGGCATCATTGGGATTGAGAACTTCTGCGTTGTTGAAACAAGACAGGCTTTCATCATGTCGGCGCAGGTAAAGACTGGTGAACCCTCTTTCTCGCAGACCTCGGCCGTCTTGCGGATCCAGCTTGATAGACCTTTCGGCAAACTCGAGAGACTCAATCAGGAGCTCGTTCTCAGTCAGGCCTCTTACCAACTTCTCCATGCTGAGTGTGCGGGCCATCCCGGCGTGAGCGGGAGCAAAAGTACTTGATGCAATGATGGATTTATTAAATTTCGTACGTGCACGGCGCAGGTCCGGCAGGTCGCTGTGCCAAAGTGATTTTCGTCCCTCCAGAAAGTGGCGATATGCCGTCTTGCTGGAGGCCGCAGTGGGAAAATCAACTTCCCTGCGTTCGATGGCGCTCACGAAACGTCTTATGATTTCGTTGCCGAGCCGCTGAAACAGGCCAAGCAGGTTGTCTTCGGAAAACTGAGCGTCGAGTGCCGCCAAACACTCACTGGTGCGGCAGTCCAGAAGAATAAGCGTGACGATATTGCCCGATGCAGCGGGTTTGACCGACGTTTTTACCGCATAGTGGACACCATACTTTTCATGCAATTCCTGAACGTCGAAAATGTTGCGTCTGACGACTTCCCTACCCGTATGGGCGGCCACAACAGACATGCTCCTGTAGCGCGTCAGACCCGCCGTGACATCATCGAGGAGCACGTCGATGACCGTTGTTGAATCGGCGTGAGCGCCAACCAGTTGGGGCGGCAGCAAGATGACTCTCGGATTGCCTATGTGCCAGACATTTCCATCTCCAGGACGAACGTCAATGCCTGCCTCCGCCGCGGTCGATGGTAAGCCACCCTGGCTGGTCGGTTTGTGAGGATAGGGACGTACGATGCCAAGGTTTGCAGCCAGTTGCACAGTCGAGAGTTCGGGCTCGACCCCGTAACTCTCGCGAAGAACGCGTATGCAGTCGTCATATGTACAGCGTGCCTGATATGCGTCTCCGGTTTGGTGGTAGTATTCAATCAGTGTCCGATAGGCCAGTTCCTGACTTGGGTCGAACATCAACAGATGCTCAGCGACAGCCCTTCTTCTGTGGAGCGAGCCAACGGCCATTTCATCATCAAGCAGCGCGACCAGAGCGGCAGTCATCGCTTTCGACAACCGAACGTCAATCTCCGCTCTCCAGCTGGCGAACAAGGGCGTATCAATGGGTATGTCCTTGATCAGATCGTCGCGGCAGACTTTTGAAAGGCGCGTCAGGCAGCCATCGTCGCCCTGTCGAAGGCCGTTGTGAAACTCAGGACTCAGAAGGACCCTGAGATCCACTTCAACCAGGTCCGAATTGTACACCACCCGTCCGCAATTCACCGCAACGAGCCACCCGCCCACACTCTTCTCTTTGGCCTTGATGCGCGCGAGGAGTTGCCGAAAATTGGCATCAGCCTTTTTCTGATCCACATCCCCCCAAAGATATTCGATCAGCGTCGAACGCTGTACACCGCCAGAACTCTGATCGGTCGCAAGGATTGCAAGCAAGGGGAAGAACTTTTGCGGCATCCGGACGGCCCCGCCCGAGGTCTCGCAACGGACTTGCCCAAACAGATCAACCCTGGCTTTTCCAGCACCTGATTCTTGCCAGATCGCGTTCATTCGTTTGCCTCGTCATACCCCGAACCCACAAGTACAACCCCGAATTGTTCGAGAGGCTGGAGGAACGGCCACGCCCAACCCAGCTCGAAAAGCGGATCTACCGATGACTACGCGGCAGGTCTTATAGAAGAATTTCTACATGAAGGCCGCAGCAATTCATATTCCCAATTCGGATTTATACAATCACGTTCTG
>CALIOE010000100.1 GCA_938044775.1 uncultured Rhizobiaceae group bacterium | reverse complement strand
CGTCGGCCTGTACCCTAATATCCAGCCGGGCGGTCACGCGACTAACCACCCGTCATGGGTGGGAACAGCGCAATCTCGCGGGCATCGCCAATTGGAGCATCATGGCGCGCCACCTTCTGGTTCAGCGCGACACGCACCACTTCCTTGTTTTCCAGCGCGTAGGCATAGCCTTCTCCACGCTGTGCCAGCCAATCAAGCAGGTCGCCAACGCTGCCAAGCTCGGCCGGCAGGGCAACCATCTCCTCCTCCAGACCGACTCGTTCGCGCAGCCAGGCGAAATAGAGAATTTTCACAGGAGTGCTGGAGCTCATGGTCTACTCGTCAATTACGTGTTTCAGGCCGGCGCGAAAATAGTCGTAGCCAGTGTAGAGCGTCACAATGGCGGAAATCCAGAGCAGAGCGACACCGGTGGAAGTGCAATATGGAAAAATTTTGTCGCCCGCCGGCCCTGCGAGCAGAAACCCGATCGATACCATCTGCAGAGCCGTTTTCCATTTTGCCAGCTGTGTAACAGGCACTGACACCTTCACCTCTGCAAGAAACTCGCGCAGGCCAGAGACAAGTATTTCGCGGCTCAGGATCACAATGGCGGCCCATGTTGTCCAGCCGGCGATCGTTCCGTCTGCGGATAGCAGGAGCAAACAAGCTGCGACCAGCAGTTTGTCCGCGATCGGATCAAGCATTCGACCCAGCGACGAAGTTTGCTTCCATATTCGGGCCAGGTAGCCATCGAAGAAATCCGATATGCTTGCCAGCGCGAAAAAGCCCAGCGCGGTCCAGCGGGTAAAGTCGTTGGCCTTGTCGAGTGTCTCAAGCCGACCTTCAAGGAAGAAGCATATGACGACGAGAGGCACGCACAGAATGCGAAAATAAGTCAGCAGGTTTGGAATGCTCCAGGGGCCTGCCTGACGGATAGGTGGTGCTGTATTCGTCATGCTTCACTCAAAGCCCATTACGGCAGTGTTTTCAACTGCAGCCAAGGTAACATGAAAGTCAAAGAATCTGTTTATGTTGGTGCTCCCACCCGCATGGGTTGAAATCCTCTAAACTGCTTCTAAACCCTCGTCGATCATAATCGTCTTTTTGTGTCTCGTGCGTTGGGGTTGGCTTTGGAACCTTTTGAGAAAAATGGCATGGACGAAAGGGGGCTTGCTCATGTTTGGGCGGCACTCGGTTATTCGATGGCAGGTGCCCGCGTATTGTTTCGCGAGGAAGCTGCCAGGCTCGAGCTTGTGCTCCTCGCCGTCGCTTTCGTCTTATTCCTGATGACCGGAGCAAATCTGCTGCAGTATGCCATTCTGGCCGGTCTGTTCATGGGACTGATCTGCATCGAAGCGCTGAACACGGCAATTGAGCTGATCGTTGACCGGACCTCTCCGGAAATAAGTGATTATGGAAAACAGGCCAAGGACATTGGTTCCTTTGCCGTTTTTTGCGGGCTGGTGATCTTCTGCGGTTACGCACTGCTTGTCGTGGGACTGCAATCCGGACTATTGCCGGCTTTGTAAGCCTTCTGGTCAGAGGCGTTTTCCGTTGAGCTGATCTAACGCATGACCCGCCGATGCAACCGCGTCCAGGGCCGATACAATCACCGCGAAAGATGCTGCGCTGATCGGACCAAGATCAATCAATTCACCCCTGCGCATCAGCCCAACCGGATCGTCCCGAAATCGTGCAACTGACTCTGCGCAGTGTCGATCACAGGCAATTTCGGCCAGTACATCTTCGACGCCGCCGCTGGTTCCGGACGCGTCAACAAGCGTCGGATAGAGTTCCGCAGCGGCGTGGATCAAGCCGACAATGTCAATTGCATCCTGGACGTCGTCGATCTGCTGATGGCTGGTTTGCATATGGCCCGATCCTGTTCAAACTCGATTGATCATCACGGGTATTTGTTACGCGAATCACTGGAAACTGATCATGAGTCGGCAATCTTAACGAAGGCTGAAACAGCGGGTGCCAAATCGCAATTTGTCGCTGCTGGGTTAGCAGGGCTCATCGTGAACATCACGACAACTGGCATTTGTTCTATGCTCACCGGCAGTTGATTGAAAAAAAATTTGCGCCGAATGTCCGTTTGGAGGTTTGCCGTTCGTCTTGTCAGTACAGAGGCGCAATGCCTCTGACGCAAACCAAGGAGAACACCAATGCAATTCATGTGCCTGATTTACTCAGCCGACGGTACTGGTCCAAAGCCCGGGACACCAGAATTTGGACCCTATATGAAGGCCTATGGGGACTTCACCGAGACTGTGAGGAGCGACGGAAAGTTTGTGGCGGGTGACGCGTTGCAGCCCGTGGCCACCGCGACAACGGTGTCTGTGCGGAACAACAAGACCGAGACCATGGATGGTCCGTTTGCCGAAACCAAGGAACAGTTGGGTGGTTATTATCTGCTCGATTGCGAAGATCTGGACGAGGCCACCAAATATGCAGCGATGATACCTACGGCCACTCATGGTCGCATCGAAATACGGCCTGTTGTGGTTTGGGATAACTGAGCGACCCGGCGCCGCATAAATTTCGAATATGCCCATCCTCGCCAACCAGGCACGGTCACGGGCGGTTTCCAATGCAATCCAGCTGTGGGGCGTTGATACACGCGCTGGCTGAGACAGGAAAATGACAATGGATTCAATCATTCTAAATCTGCCGCAACTTGCCGACTATCAACCGGCGATTCTGGCTTTGACACTCCTCTGCCTCATGGTGTTGATCCAGAGTTTCCTGGCCGGGGTTCTGGGGCTTGCTCCCGGTGACCAGGTTGCCGGCATGCCGTTGAAAGGCAGCCACGCCGACAAGAGCTTCAGGGTCATGCGCACCTACGCCAATTCCACCGAGAATCTCTCGGTCTTTGTAGCCACGGTTGTTCTGGCCATTGTTGCCGGCGTCGACCAGACCTGGGTGAACTGGCTGGTTGGGCTGCATGTGGCCATCAGGGCTCTCTATTGGGCTGTCTACTACGCCGGCATCGGCAAGGTGGCCGCAGGTCCCAGAACCGTCACCTATGTCATGGGATGGTTGATGAACCTGCTGCTGGCCATCATGGCGTTTTATGCAATGGTTGTCTGATCACGCCTCTGGGCGGCCGCCGCTGGAAACGGTGCGGCGGTTTGCCGGCTTTGATTTCTGGAAGTCTCCATGCTGCCCCCGTTTTCTCTCGAACAGACAATTGAAAAAACCGCACGAGAGGAGTGGGGGCGCATTCTGGCTGCGTTGGTCAAAACGCTCGGCGATTTTCAACTGGCTGAGGACTGTCTGCAGGATTCGATCGTTTCGGCGATGTCGCATTGGCAAAAGAACGGGCTGCCCAATTCACCCGCAGCCTGGTTGATGAAAACCGCCCGGCGCAAGGCCATCGACCGTTTGCGCAGAGACAAGAACTTTGCTTCCAAACAAGCCGAGCTTTCTTACCTACTGGATCTTGAAAACCAGCCCCCAGGAGAGGATCAGTCTGACATGATCCCCGACAAGCGCCTCGAAATGATTTTCACCTGTTGTCACCCGGCGCTGGAGCAAAAAACAAGGGTGGCGCTGACACTGCGCACGCTCGGCGGCCTGTCAACCGATGAGATTGCTCACGCATTCCTTGATAAATCCGAGGCCATGCAACGGCGGTTGAGCCGCGCCAAACAAAAAATCTTACTGTCGGGAATCCCCTACCAAATCCCCGAACAGGCGCTTTTGCCGGAACGGGTGAACTCCGTATTGAGCGTCATCTATCTGATTTTCAACGAAGGTTATTCCGCCAGCTCCGGGATCGCTCTGACCCGAGCCGACCTGACCGAGGAAGCAATAAGGTTGGCTCGAATTGTGCGTCAGCTGTTGCCCGACCAACTGGAAGTGTCCGGGCTTCTTGCGTTGATGCTGCTGCACGATTCGCGTCGGTTTTCGCGTTCCGGAGAACAGGGAGAGATGATTTCGCTGGAAAACCAGAATCGGGTCCGTTGGGACTATGCGAAAATCGATGAGGGTTGCTCAATCCTGGAAGACGTATTGCCAAGGCAGCAGGTCGGACCCTATCAAATTCAAGCCGCCATCAGCGCCGTACACGCCCAAAGCCCCTCCTGGCAGGAAACCGACTGGTCGCAGATTGCTGCTCTTTACGAGCTGTTGCATGCCATGCAGCCGTCCTCCGTCGTGCGCCTCAATCAGGCGGTTGCTGTCTCACATGCCCATTCGCTGGAGGTTGCATTGAAAATGCTGGATGAAGCGGCAACCGACGGTGCCATGGATAGCTACCAGCCCTATTTTGCTGCCCGCGCTGATTTGATGGCCCGGTCCGGAAACAAAGAGGAGGCGAGGCGGTGTTTCCTGAGGGCGATCGAGCTGTCGGACAACGCCCGTGAGAAGGCTTTCCTTGAGAACAAGATCACACGGCTTTGACAGAAATTTTCAGCCCTCGCGGGCCCAAGGCGAGCGGGCCAGCTGATCGCTGGACAAAGGCCGTGGTTCTGAAACCAGCTGCCATGGGCCCCGACGGCTCTTTTGTTAATTGGGGTTTATAAGAAAGCAATGTGTCGCATTGCAATCCGCAGATAGGCGACACACCGCCCGGCACTAGCCCTTCTGAAAATGGTCGTATATCTGCTGCGCCATGGCTTCGGAAATGCCGTCAACAGCCTTCAGATCATCGACTGCTGCGCGGCTGGCCTGCTTGGCGCTGCCGAAATGGTGAAGGATGGCCCTTTTGCGACCCGGGCCGATTCCGGGAATTTCATCAAGCGGATTCTTCACCATCTCTTTCTTGCGCCGGGCGCGGTGGGTGCCGATGGCGAACCGGTGCGCCTCGTCGCGCAGACGCTGAATGAAATAAAGCGTCGGATCACGCAATGGCAGAGAGAAGGACGGTTTTCCGGGCATGAAAAACCGCTCACGTCCTGCGTCGCGATCGGGTCCTTTTGCGACTCCCACCAGCGGAATCTTGCCCACAAGGTCCAGTTCTTCCATCACCTCTTCGACCGCAGAAAGCTGCCCGGCGCCGCCGTCAATCAGAACCAGGTCCGGCCAGGGGCCGATTGTGTCATCAGCCGTTTCCTCATCGGCCTTCCGCTCACCATTTTCTTTGAGCAGCCGGGAAAACCGCCGCTTGAAGACTTCCCGCATCATGCCGTAGTCGTCGCCCGGGGTCAGATCTTCGTTTTTGATGTTGAATTTTCGATAATGGCTCTTTGCGAAACCATCGGGTCCGGCAACGATCATGCCACCGACGGCACTGGTGCCCATGATGTGCGAATTGTCGTAGACCTCGATACGGCGTGGTTGACGTTCCAGCCCGAAAACCTCCTCGATTCCCTTGAGCAACTTTGTCTGTGTAGCGCTCTCGGCGAGTTTGCGGCCCAGCGCCTCGCGGGCATTCTGCAAAACCTGTTTGATGATGTCTCGCTTCTCGCCGCGTTGGGGCTTGTTGACTTGCACCTTGTACCCAGCCCTGAGTGTCAGGGCATCCGCTAGCAGGTCCGCCTCAGCGATCTTCTCCGAGAGCAGCACAAGACGCGGCGGCGGTTTGTCGTCGTAAAACTGACTGACAAAGGCATTCAGCACCTCCGCCTCGTCAAAGCTTTTGTCGGCGCGCGGAAAATACGCGCGGTTGCCCCAGTTCTGACCCGTCCGGAAGAAAAATATCTGAATGCAGAACTGTCCGCCTTCATGATGTATTCCGAAAGCGTCGGCTTCCGTCACGGTCTGCGGGTTGATTCCCTGGTGACTCTGGACGTGGGATAGTGCCTGTAAACGGTCGCGGTAGAGTGCTGCTGTTTCAAAGTCCAGGTCCTGCGAGGCGGCTTCCATACGCTTCGAGTACTGGGTTTTCAGCTCCTGGCTTTTGCCGGTGAGGAAGTCTTTGGCCTGCTGTACCAGTTCGGCGTAGCCGTCCATCGAGATTTCCCCCGTGCAGGGTCCGGAACAGCGCTTGATCTGATGCAGCAGGCAGGGGCGGGTTCGGTTGCTGTAGAATGAGTCGGTGCAGGTTCGGATAAGAAAAATACGCTGGAGAGCGTTGATCGTCGTGTTCACGGCACCTGCATTGGCAAAAGGACCGAAATAGTCGCCCTTGCGAGAGCGCGCGCCACGATACTTGAACAGTCCGGGGGCCTCGTGGTCACCGGACAGCAAGATGTAGGGGAAAGACTTGTCGTCCCGAATCAAAACATTAAAGCGCGGCCGCAAGCGTTTGATTAGATTCGCTTCAAGCAGCAGAGCTTCGGTTTCTGTGTGGGTGGTGACGAACTCCATATTTGCCGTTTCGGCAATCATACGGGTGGTTCGATTTCCGCCATGACCGATGCCTCGGGCGTAATTCTGAACCCGGTTTTTCAGATTCTTCGCCTTGCCGACATAGAGCACATCACCCGCGGCGTTCATCATCCGGTACACGCCAGGCTTGCCCGGCAACCGGGTAACAAAATCGGCAATCAGGTCGGCGCCGAGCTTGTCAGAGGTAGCAGATGCTTCTTCCCACATAATGTCGCCGGAATCGCGCGGCTTGGCGCGGGGAGACGATATTTCAGCGATGTCAGGCGAGTCATTCATGGTAGATAGATAGCACGGTGCGAGCGGGTTACGAGGGCGCCGTGTCAGCATCCCGTCCGTTATTCAGGGACCTTCAGGTCCGGGGTTTCCCATGCCAGATGTTGCCCGCCATCCAGCGCAATCATCTGACCGGTTATCGATCGGTTCTCAGCAAGGTACAGCAACGTGCGCGTAAACTCGTCCTTTTCGGGTCCACGCTTTAAAGGAACCGCTTTGATCTGCCGGTCGAAATCCTCAGGGCGCTGCCGCTCATTGATCAGCGCAGGACCCGGGCCGATCGCGTTTACGCGTATGTGCGGCGCCAGTTCCTGAGCCGCCATCCGGGTTGCCGCCCACAGGGCCTGCTTCGACAAAGTGTAGGAATAGAGCGCCGGCGATACTTTCAGGACACGCTGGTCGATCATATTGACCACCAGTCCCTCTTCACCATCGGGAAGCAGGTTGGCAAAGGTGCTGGTCAGCAGGGCGGGCGCTTTGACGTGGATGGCAAAGTGGACATCCCACAAAGCCGGGTCGATCTTTTTTAGTGTGTCGCGTTCAAAGACCGACGCATTGTTGATCAGCAACCCAAGCGGGCCGATCTTTTCGACAGCCCGGTTGATCAGTCCTGTGGCCGACTTTTCATTCGTTAAGTCGGCTTTCAGTGCGAAGGCAGTGCCACCATTTTGGTTGATCTTGGCAACCACGGCGTCGGCTTTGTCGGCGGATGAATTGTAGTGCACAACCACGGCATAGCCCGAGCTGGCGAGCCCTTCGGCCATCAATTTGCCGATCCGGTCCGAACCTCCGGTAACCAATACAGATTTGCGTATGTTCATGTCAGTACCGTTAACAGCAAATAGGCAGCGTAGGCGAGCGTCAGTACCAGGCCCAGTCCCTTGCTGATCCCGATGTGGAACGCAGTCAGGGCCACCAGGAGAAGGGTCGTTGCCAGCATGACCCACATATCAAAATGGATAATATGATCGCCCACCGGCACCGGTGCGACAAGGGCTGTGATGCCCATGATTGCGGCAATATTGAAGAAGTTGGATCCGATCACATTGCCAAGCGCGACTGATGCATTGCCCTGGCGTGCGGCCATAATGCCTGTGGCGAGTTCAGGCAGCGATGTGCCGATGGCTACAATGGTCAGCCCGATGATTTCATGCGGAACCGCCCAGCGTTCGGCGATTTCCACGGCAGCATCAACGGCTACACTGGCGCCGATTGGCAGGGCAATGAGACCCGCAATCATCAACCCCGCGATCAAAAGATTGCTCGTCGGTACAGTTCCGATCTCATCATGGTAGTCGTCTTCGACCGCTTCTTCACCCGTTTTGCGATGCGCTTTGGCGGTCCGGAACTGGATGAACAGAAAGGCAGCCAGGCAGACCAGCAAAAGGAAGCCATCGATCCGCTCAACTGGCCCGAAGGCCAGCTGCAGCATGAAGGCAAGAGTAACCCCCACCAGAAAAGTAAGCGTCCTCATCGCCCCAGATTGTTCGCAGTTGATGGTGGCGATCAGCGCCGGGACGCCCAGCACCAGCAACACGTTGGCGATATTTGAGCCAACAACATTACCCACTGCCAACCCGCCAGAGCCCGAAAGGGCGGCCTTCAGCGAGATGACCAGCTCCGGAGCAGAGGTGCCGAACGCAACAATTGTCAGGCCGATAATCAGGGGGGGTATGTTGAGTTTTTCGGCCAGTCCAACTGAACCCTTAACGAGCCAGTCCCCGCCCAGCATCAAACCGATGAGACCGGCGGTAAAAATCACATAGACGAGCATCAACAGTCCGGACTGATAGGAAAATGAACGCAGAAAAAATCCAGCGGGCAAGAAATTGCCAAATCAACATTAGGGAGCAAGTGGGCGTTCAGGCGTTAGGTTTCAAGTCTGTCATTTCCGGATGCGCATTGGCGAACGCGTCACGCCATCCGACAAGGTCAAGACGACCTTCCTCCCAACGTCCACTGAAACGCAAATCGAGATAGCCCAGCGTTGCGAACAATGCGATCGATCCGATATGGGCGTTGGCGCCGAAGGGTGGCAGCATGGTGGAAACCATGTCGAGTCCGCGCTCTGCCTTGCCCCATTGCCGCTCCATCCAGGACTGGCTCCACATTTCCTGGTCGCGAAAACGCATTTCGTACTGAAACGCCACGGCAGAATCGCAAATGCCGTCGCACAGGGCTTCCATGATTTCCGTTTCCAGCAGCATATCCGCATTGGACGGATAGAGCTTGCCGTCGCTAAGACGGTCGAGATGCCGGGTGATCACCCGGCTGTCAAATACCGCCTGGCCGTCGTCCAGCACCAGACAGGGAATTTTTCCCAGCGGGTTGATGGCCAGCAGCTCCGGCGCCTCGTTGTTCGAATCAGCATCTACTGCCTGCACATCGAGTCCGGCAAAAAGCGCGGCCATACGGACCTTAGCAACGAAGGGTGACGCGGACGCGGAAAGAAGTTTCATGGCTGGACCTGCGGGCTGGAAAACGGAGTGTCGGGTCGGGGTAAGTCAGTAGCGCAGAACGCGGCAGGAACCATCATGCTCACGCATTGGATCGAGCCCGTTAAGGCAAAACTCGACGTTGAAGGAATTTCCGGCAAAGCCCTGACCACCCTCAATGAGGTAGAATACAGTAGGGTGACGACCGTTTGTCAGTCGGGCGTGACCACGGCAATAACGGCGCGGAATCTGTGTGCTGCTCTGCACGACCCGCTCGCGGGTGCGCTCGATGAAATCCAGATAGAAACCGCGCTGAAATGTATTGTCTTCCGCCCAGTTGAAGCGCTTGATGATTTTGGTCAGAACCCTTTCGTCATGACAGTCGGGAAACGACTTACTGATGATGTGGGGGTCGATGATGCCGGCCAGAGCCGGTGCTGACTGCTGTACTTGCGAACCAGCAAGCACGGCGAGACCAGCCAGAGCGCTGCAGGTGTATTTCATGAACAGGCGGACCATTGCAGTTTCCCCTGGGGACGATGCGTTACAAGCAAACTCGCCCAACCGACTTTGCGGGTCAACCGGGTAATTGCTCATGCCTTGCGGTTCCCCAGCTGTCTTACAATGTCGATCAGCAGGTCAGTGATGATTGCCGGGGCGTCTGCATGCCGCAACAATGCAGGTCTCACGCGGCGCCGGCAACGCTTACAAGACTGAAAGACAGGCACATTCTGCCAAATGGTTGACGCGCTGGGTGGTGCTTCCCTGAACGAGAGAACCAACGGTGCCCAGGCCGCGGCGACCCGTCACGATCAGATCAGCACCACACCCTTCAGCGCAAGCGATAATCCTGTCGGCGGGATCGCCGCGATCCATGTAGGTTTGGGTGATTTCCTGACCGCATTCTTTTGCAACTGCCTTGCCCGCGTTGAGAACCTTTTCACCGGCAGCTTGGACTTTGTCAGAGGACGGCATGGTGGTCACCGCATGATAGCCGGTCACAGCCCCCAGGGCGAAGGCAACCGTCTGCGGTTGTGGCGTGTGAACAAGATGGATCTCAGATTGATACTTCTGCGCCAGATCACAAGCCAGTCGCAGTGCATTTTCGGAAGTTTCCGAACCATCAAGGCCTACAACGATTTTCCCAAACATATCAATTCTCTCCGGTGAGCTGAGATCACAAACACTAGAGAATGCTGAACCGTCGAAGTTGATTTGTGTCAATCGGGCTGTTTGCTGCGGCGACTGGTTTTAGTGGCAGGCCTTGCCCAGTGCCTTCAGCCGCCAGTAATTATAGGGAAGTGGTGTGATGAAACCAGCAAACCACATGAATGGCAGTACCCACAGCGTAAGCCGCGCACCGCCCGTCATCGCAACATCGACAGCATTCATTGCCACTTCCATGGAGACCATGGAGATCAGCGACATTCCGACTGCGGTCTTGAAGGCCAGCTTCAGCATCATCTGACGCGACAGGATGATCGTTTCGAGCAAGATTGAAGTCAGTAATCCGTTGACAATCGCCAGCGCCATGATGGCCAGTGTTGGCCAGGGTATCTGCGTCAGCTGAAAAAACAGGATGGTCCCCATATCGCCGATGGAACATCCTAAAAGGCACCATAAGGTATTCTTTGAAGCCCTTTGCCACGTGTGCATACAGGACCAGCTAACACCCCCAAGTGGCCACGCCAAAGTCGTCATTTTTCAAGCTCGAATTTCCGCTTCATCACGAGGTTGTAATGCTTCCCCCAACTGGAAGGTCAAGCGATAGAATCACCGATTTTCCTGCGGGCGGCGGTCCATGCATTACCTCGCGGGTAATAGATTTTTCCGCATGACCACCGCACATTTCCGCAGCGCCACATGAACCAGGCCTGGGAGCTTGCACGCATGAGTTACTTTATTGCCGGACTTTTGATCGTCGCGGGCATCATTCACATCCTGCCATTGTCAGGAGTGATCGGAGCAGCCCATCTCGGCTCGCTGTACGGCGTGCAGATTGAGGACAAAAATCTCGTCATCCTGATGCGTCACCGCGCAGTGCTGTTCGCGTTGCTTGGCGCACTGCTTGTGCTTTGTGCGGTCAGACCGCAATTTCAGAACCTGGCCATTGTTTCGGGGCTGGTCAGCACCATCTCATTCCTCGGTATCGCGCTGCCAGTGGGCGACTTCAACGACAATCTGACTGTTGTGATCGTTGCAGACCTTGTCGCACTGGCCTGCCTTGTGGTCGCAGCCGTTGTAAAGTTTTATCTGCCCCATGCCTGATCGTGTCGCAGGCTTACGGTGAGGGAATGTCAGCTCATGTTGGGCCAGCCGGGCAGGGACCTGATCCGACGTCGGCAAGTTCGTTCCCGACAATTGTCCGCTGATGACGGGAACCCACTGTCTCACGTCAGGTTGGCGTGATCGACCATGTGAGTTCTTTCGGGAGAGTCTCATCCGTCATCGCAGATCTTTTGGCACTTGCGGCTTGATCAGCCTCTATTTCGGCTCCCAGCCCGGTCCCGCAAACAGACGCATGAACACTTCCTTGAAGCTCCTGGCTGCGCGCAGATCACGCCAAAGCTGCGGCAGTTCCGAAAACCAAACATGCAGCGGGTTTTGGCTGTTGAAGTCGCGCTTCAAGCCGTAGCGGGGAGTCTCTTCTTCAACCTGAAATGTACCGAATATCCGGTCCCAGATAATGAGGATTCCACCGTAGTTTCTGTCGAGATATTTTTCATCAGATCCATGGTGGACCCGGTGATGTGAAGGCGTGTTCAGTACTTTCTCAAGGGGTCCCAGTTTCCCGATTGTCTCAGTATGAATCCAGGTTTGGTAGGCGAGGACCGAAAGGGATCCAAAGAGCACCAGCTCGGGAGGGAAGCCGACCACGATCATCGGAACGTGCATCAACAGTGCCCACAGGCTCTCCAGAGGGCCGAATCTGATGCCGGTGATAATATTGAATTCACGCGATGAATGATGAACAGCGTGCTGGGTCCAAAGAATTCGCACTTCGTGGGCAATCCGGTGTTCCCAGTAGTAAGTAAAGTCGGCGATCAGAACGGCAAGCGCCACTGCCCACCAGGTTAGCGGGATCGACCATGTGACGAACGTTTCTGCGAGGATGAAATACAGTCCGTAGGCCCCGGTCATTATCAGTATTTCGACCGCCAGAAACGGAATCTGTGTGGAAGCGCTGGCTGCCATTTCAAGTATGCTGCGCCCCTTGAGAGAACCCTTGAACCAGGCTTCCGCAATCTCGATCAGGAAAATTATTGCGCCAATGATGAAAAACGCATCATCAATTTCAGAACCGAGGCGCTCCAGGACTTCTGTATTCATTTTTGATCTCCCATCAATCCGTCTGTCAAAGTGCGCCAGGCAAGTGTTGCGGCCTGCGATGCGGTGGCATCGCCGTCGCGGACCATGGTCCAGGCTCCGTAAATCAAGTTTTCGTAGGTTTCAGCGATCCACTTGGTCGGAACATCGTCAGCAAATGTCCCCTCGGCTCGCGCCGCCTCTATTTCTGCGACGAGCTCTTCCGTGTCCCTCTTGTAGGCGGCGGCAATGGCGGGATCGCGGTCGACCAGCTCGTGTGCCAGAAACCATTGCCGATTGGCCAGCGGAATGATGGCCGTCAGGGCCAGCCTCAGACCTTCGGAATGGCTCGTCGCGTCAACAACAGCGGCGTCGACTGCAGTATTGAGCTCCTCCATTGCTGTCTTCGCCAAAGCCGTCATGAGGGCTTCCCTGGAACTAAAGTGTCGATGAAGGGTCGCCCGGCCAACTCCCGCGTGTTTGGCGACATCGCCTAACGAAGCTCCGGGTCGCTGATTAAACGTCTGGAAAGCAGCTTCCAGGATGGCATCGCGTGTCGAAGGTCTGATCTTTTTCATGAGACATATATGTCTCATATGAGACGAACTTCAATAGCCAATTCAATCTTTTTGCGCGACCGTTGAAGCTCAACTGCAAATTCGTGGGACAGTGAGCGCTGGGTTCTCCCTGGCAGGCACTGGTCAGCGCTGCATCAACCCGGCTTATTGGCCACCTGACGCTCGCCCTGCGAAATCCAACCCTCGTTTGGGCTCGGATGCGGTTGTTTGATAGACGTCGCGACCTCTATTTTGTCCCGTCAGGAGGCGCCGAGAAGCTGCTGCGGCAGGCGGAAGCGAACACCTAAGGGGTTTGAGGATGTGCTGCATGCGGGATGAGAGCTCGGATCACGTTGTGTCACTGTCACTGTCAGTGTCAGCGTCGGGGGCTGAATTTCTCTTGGCTGTTGCAAACTCTGGTATTCCGCAAGGCGTCTGATCAATATGGGTCATCCGCACAGAGTTGAGTTAACTTGACCAGTCAGGAGATCAGACCGATGCCAAATACTGATCGGGTTAAAGCAGTGGTCGTAGGAGGCGGCATTGTGGGAGCAAGTATGCTCTATTGGCTGACCCGGTTGGGATGGAAAGATGTCGTCCTGCTGGAGCGGCGAAATCTGACATCGGGCTCGACATGGCACGCCGCCGGGAATGTCACATTCTTTGGCCACTACACCGCCATCACCGACCTTTATGTAAATTCCATCAAGACCTATCAGGCTGCGTCTTCGGAAAGCGGTCAGGAGATTGACTTTCATCAGACCGGTAGCTTGCGGCTCGCCAATACTGAACAAGAGCTTGCAGCCTACAAGGAACTCGAGCCGGTATATGAGCGCATCGACGCCGACTACCATATCGTGGGCGCTGATGAGATTGCCAAACTCCATCCACTACTCGATACGAGAGGGCTGTTCGGTGCAGCTCACACCCCCGGCGATGGGCACGTTGACCCCACAAGCGCAACCCATGCCCTTGCCAGGGCAGCCAGACTGCGCGGAGCGGAAGTGAAGACCCACAGTCCGGCACACAAAATTCGCCCGCTGGGCGTCAGATGGCAGGTTGAAACCGATGAACGGACCTACCTTGCGGACCATGTGGTCATTGCCACGAGTTTCTGGGCCCGAGAAATGCTCATGCCGCTGGGATTGCACATTCCGGTCTATCCCGTTCAACACCATGAGGTGAGGACGGATGTGGTTCCAGAACTTGAGGCGCTGAATTTCGAGGTTCCGGCAGTCCGTGATCCGTTTGCTCCGTCTAACACCCGTCAGGAGGGTATGGGCTTTCTGTGTGGTGTGTATGAATCCGATCCGCAATTCTGGGCGACAGACGGTATCCCCGCCGATTTCGGGGAGGAATTACTGGTGCCGGACATAGGGCGTCTGGAAGAACACCTGATGCGCGTGACGAAGCGCATCCCCGCTTTCGGGGAGGCGGGTATCAAAACCGTGAACAATGGACCGATGGCCTATACGCCGGATGGATTACCAATGCTGGGGCCAGTCAACTCACTCCCCGGCCTCTGGCTTGCCACTGGCTTCAACATTGGCATTGGAACCGGCGGAGGGTCGGCGGAATATCTTGCAAAGTGGATGAACACCGGCTCGCCAACCCACGACCTGTCCATCGTGTATCCCTCTCGTTACGCCAACGATATTCCCCGACAAAGAGCCCTGGCCAGCATCCGTTCAACCTATGCCCGCGGCTACGCAGTGCCCTCCATAGCTTCACAACCCTGATAAACCTCATGTTGGAAATTCGGGTTACCTGGATATGTTACCAAACTGACTTCGGCTACGGATTAGCCTGACAGGTTTTGAATCTGATGACCCGCACCTTTGTCCTGGCGCATCGTTTCGGCGAGCCACGGCAGGAGGGTGCGCAACTCATCGGCCAGGGTGAAGGGCGGGTTGACAATAACCATGCCGCATCCGTTCAGCATGCTGGCTGAGCGCGGCTCGCGAATGTAAAGCTCGGCATTCAGCATGTCGGGAAATTTCAGGTCCTTCAACGTACCGAGCCATTCGTCCGTGTGCTCTCGCTTCTTGACCGGATACCACAATGCGACCGTGCCGCCGGTCCAGCGCCGTCGACACTTCTCGAGCGAGTCGATCATCCGGTCAAAATCCCCGCCGTCTTCAAATGGCGGATCAATGAGCAGCAGGCCGCGGCTTTCCTTTGGCGGCACATGGGCGCCCGCCACCAGCCAGCCGTCCAGCCGGTTGACCCGGGCCTGATAGTCACCGGCAAACAGGGCGGAAAGCGCCTGGCTGTCTTCCTCGTGCAGTTCATAAAGCGACAGTCGGTCCTGCTTTCGCAGCAGATGCCGGGCGACCCGTGGGGATCCGGGATAGAAGCCGTCTCCCTCGGCCCGCACGGTATCCAGCCAGGGGCCGATAATTTTGAGAATGGCAGAAGGAGGCGAAGCGGCAAGCACGCGTCCGGCGCCCAACGCGTATTCTCCGGTCTTTGCGGCTTCCTCCGACGCCAGATCGTAGCGCCCGATGCCCGCATGGGTGTCAAAAACCCGAAACGCTTTGTCCTTGCGCTTCAGATACTCCACCATCCGCGCCAACAGGATGTGCTTGAACACATCGGTAAAGCTCCCGGCGTGATAGGCGTGGCGATAGTTCATGGCATAATTCTTCATTGGCGGAAGTTGTGGAGCTTGCTATCAAGTTGTCAGCCAAAACGATAGGTCGCCCTATGAACAAGCCCGTTGACATCAAGACCCTGAATTCAGCCTGTCCGCACGATTGTCCGTCGACTTGTGCCCTCGACGTTGAAGTGCTTGACGGAACATCTATCGGTCGCGTGCGGGGAGCCAAGGACAATTCCTATACCGACGGCGTTATCTGTTCAAAGGTCGCACGATACGCGGAACGGGTTGCTCATCCCGACCGCCTGCTCAAGCCGCTTTTGCGTAAGGGAGCAAAGGGCGCAGGTGCATGGGCCGATATCAGCTGGGAAGATGCGCTGGATCTGACCGCCGAACGCTTTTTGCAGGCTGAACAGAAACACGGCAGCGAGACGGTCTGGCCTTACCAATATGCAGGCACAATGGGGTTGGTGCAGCGCGACTCGATCCACCGCCTGCGCCACGCCAAGCGCTATTCCGGGCAATATGACACGATATGCATCACACCCGCCTGGAGCGGCTTCGTCGCCGGGCCGGGCAAGCTGATGGGACCGGACCCTCGCGAAATGGCTGTTTCGGACTGCGTGGTGATCTGGGGAACCAATGCTGTATCGACGCAGGTCAATGTGATGACCCATGCGGTCAAGGCGCGCAAAACCCGCGGCGCCAAGATCGTCGCCATCGACGTCTATATGAACGACACGATGAAACAGGCCGATCTGGCGCTTTGCCTGAAGCCTGGAACGGATGCGGCGCTGGCCTGCGCCGTGATGCATTGCCTGTTACGCGACGGTACAGCCGATCGTGATTTCATGTTTCAATACAGCGATTTAACCGACGAAATTGAATCTCATTTGCAGAGCCGCACACCGCAATGGGCGGCAGACATTACCGGGCTTTCAGTTGCTGAAATTGAGGCGTTTGCGGCGTTGCTCGGATCGCGCCCGCGCTCCTATTTGCGGCTCGGCTATGGTTTTACCCGCTGTCGCAACGGCGCCGTCAACATGCACGCGGCCAATTGCATCGCGACAGTGCTGGGCGCCTGGCAATACGAGGGCGGCGGTGCCTTTCATACCAACGCTGATATTTACGGAATCGACGGCTCTGAGATTAAGGCTGGTGCGCTGCAGGATCAGGACATCCGCTCACTCGACCAGTCAAAGATTGGTCGGATATTGACGGGAGATCCAGAAGCCCTTTATGGCGGGCCGCCGGTCACGGCCATGCTGGTTCAGAACACCAACCCCATGTCGGTAGCACCGGAACAGGAAACAGTTAGACGCGGCTTTGCACGCGAAGATCTCTTTGTGGCCGTGCATGAACAATTCATCACAGAAACGGCCGAAATGGCCGACTTGCTGCTTCCGGCGACGATGTTCGTAGAGCACAACGACATTTATCGCGGTGGGGGCCATCAGCACATCATTTTGGGTCCAAAACTGATCGATGGCCCACCGCTTTGCCGCACGAATATGTTCGTGATTGAAGAACTGGCAAAACGCCTTGGCGTGGCCGACCAACCGGGTTTCGGCAAGACCGAAAACGAGTTGATTGATGGAATGCTGCGGCTGAGCAACCGCGGAACGCTGGCCGATATCCAGAGCAGTAAGTGGATCGACTGTCAGCCGGACTTCGAGGAAAGCCACTATGTAAACGGGTTTGCTCATGAAGATGGCCGTTTCCATTTCCGCGCCAATTGGAAAGAGCTGCCGTGGGGAACGCCGCCAAAGACAATGGGACTGCAGGGACCGGTCTCGGATGCCCCGACATTGCCTGACTACTGGGACATCATTGAACTCGCTGACGCAGACCATCCTTACCGGATGGCGACTTCACCTGCGCGCACGTTCCTGAACTCCACCTTTACCGAAACGCCGGGATCCAAACAGCGGGAAGGCAGGCCGACTGTGATGATTCATCATGACGATGCTTTGCAGGAAGGAATTGTAGAGGGCGACAAGGTGCAGCTATCCAACACCTTGGGTGCCGTCATTCTGCATGCTCACATTTCAGATGGTGTGAAGCCCGGCGTGGTTGTGGTCGAGAGCATTCACCCGAATGCAGAGCACGAAGACGGTCGGGGCATCAACACGCTGACCAGCGCCGAGACAATAGCCCCACACGGTGGGGCGGCGTTTCACGACACCAAGGTCGCTATTAAGCGGCTTTGATTCCGTTCGTCCAACCTGAGTTGCCTAACGGAAGCACTGTCGGCCGCTTGCACCGATTTTCTTCGTCAGCTTCTCGCCTTCATCAAATGTCAGTCCGGCATCGATGACGATGTCCGAGAACTCTGATTCAGCCTGATCATGAATTTCCTGCAGTTCGTCGCGCTGGGCGGTCATCTGCAGCACCAGTGTGCGAAACTCGAGCGCCATGAGCCTGCGCACCGCATTGGCCTCACGATCCGGCAGATCCGCAGCCAGCGCCTTGTCAATGCACCGACATTTTCCAGGGATCTGTGTTTTCAGCAGAGGCAGGATGGCCTTCCGCTGCACTCTCAGGTCGTCTTTTTGTTCAATGTTGTTCACGAGCGTCGAGGCTGTGCTGATGCATTCCGACACGAAAGCACTCTCCTTCGAGGGTGCAAACATGCCAACATCGTTCTTCTGGGCGACGTATGTTGTGACACCACCGGCCACAGCGACGATGCCAAATAGCCCTAATAACAGTTTGAGCATGGTTGCCTGTCCTGGGTCCGACTTTGAGGCCAAGGAAGCAATTTGCGATTAAGTTAGCGTAAATCTGCTTGGCCACGATGCTCAGTTGCCAGGTTTCCGTAGCCAAGTGCCTCTGCGACCGATGGCGAACTGCGGTTAAAAACCACTCCAGAACAAGATTTCTCCGGCGGCAATATCAACCGCAAGCTGAGCATCATCACCGCTCCAGCGCACTCTTTTGGTCGCGATAAGCTCCAGCGCTTTCGGGTACAATTTGTGCTCCATCTCCAGAACGCGGGCGCTGAGCATGTCGGCATTGTCATGCGGCATCACGGGCACCGCAGCCTGCGCCACGATCGGGCCTCCGTCCAGCTCGGCATTGACGAAATGGACTGTGCAGCCGTGAATTCTCACCCCGCGCTCCAATGCCCGTTCGTGGGTGTTCACTCCGCGAAACGACGGCAACAGGCTCGGATGGATGTTGATCAGTTGCCCTCGCCAGCGGCTTATGAACCCGTCCTCAAGGATGCGCATGTAGCCGGCCATACAAATGAGTTCGACGCCAGCCGACTCAAGCACTTCGGTGATTGCAGCTTCGTGATCGCCCCTCGTTTCATAGTCCTTGTGGTCGACCACCCGGATGGGAAGGTTGTGTTCTCGTGCCAGATCGAGGCCTGCTACGTGCGGGCGGTTGGAGAGCACCATCACGATTTCGGCGGGAAACTGGGGGTTCATACAGGCGCGAGCCAACGCACCCATGTTCGAACCGCGTCCGGAGATAAGCACGGCAATCTTCAGCTTCCGTGGAGCTTTCACCGCCTAGCTCCAGCTCAAAGTGCCGCCGAACCGCACCTTCTCGCCGCCATCGACGATTATCCGGCCCAATTCGAAGACCTTTTCGCCAGCAGCTTCCAGCACGCGCGCAACCGCGCCTGCCTGAGATTGATCAACTGCCAGAATGAGACCTGTTCCACAGTTGAACGTGCGAAGCATTTCAGAGCTGTTAACGCCGCCTTCTTCCCGCAACCAGGAGAAAACCGGCGGCACATAGATGGCCCCGAGATCAATCTCAGCGCATATTCCTTCGGGAAGAACGCGCGGCAGGTTTTCCGTCAGTCCGCCGCCGGTGATGTGCGCGAGGGCATGAATACCAGTGGCCTGGCGCAAGGCGTTGAGCACTGCCCGGACATAAATCCGGGTCGGCTCTAACAGGCATTCGGCCGCTGTGTTGTCCGTGTCAAAGGGAGCCGGAGCATGCCAGTCAAGCTTTGTTCGCTCAGCAATCCGGCGCACCAGCGAGTAGCCGTTTGAGTGGACGCCACTGGATGCCAACCCAAGCAGGATGTCGCCTTCACCAACGTTTTGCGGCAAAAGCTGATCGCGTTCCACGGCACCAACCGAGAAACCGGCGAGGTCGTAGTCGCCATCACCGTACATCCCGGGCATCTCTGCGGTCTCGCCACCGATCAGCGCGCAACCTGCAATTGTACAGCCCTGTGCTATACCCGAAATCACAGCTTCCGCTACACCACGGTCCAGCTTTCCGGTGGCAAAATAATCCAGGAAAAACAACGGTTCTGCACCCTGGACGATCAGGTCGTTTACACACATCGCTACAAGGTCGATGCCGATTGAATCATGCTTTGCCGTATCAATTGCTATTTTGAGTTTCGTGCCGACGCCATCGTTTGCCGCGACCAGCAGTGGATCGGTGTATCCGGTTTCTTTCAGATCAAAAATGCCGCCAAACCCGCCGATTGAGCCGTCGGCTCCGGGGCGCAGTGTTTTTGCGATGAGGGGCTTGATGGCATGCACCAGTGCATTGCCAGCGTCGATATCGACGCCCGCATCGGCATATGAGAGCGGTGGCTTGTTATCAGTTCTGGTCTCGGTCATGGCCCCTCTTTAACGTGCCCGAGCGAGCACGTCTTGTCGCTATCGAAACTAGACCGTGGAAAACCGCACTCTAATTCAAGTCAATGCGATGGGCGATCTTGTCTCCGTCTGTCAGGGTAACACGTTTGATACCAATGGCACTGCAAAGATCGAGAAAGTTGAGGTTCTCGGGGTTTGGGGCTTGCTGGAACAAGGGTGACGTTCTGGCGTCGGCAGTCAGGGAGGCCAGAAGGGCCCGCAATCTGAACAAAGTGTCGTAGCGACCGTCGCCGACGGCCACAATGATGAGTTTTTCCGCCCGCGCGCCTTTAACGAATATGTGGTAACCGGGCGCGAAGCTGCGCTTGTTTTGTTGACTGTTCAAACCAACGGTGAATGCGACGCGGGAGCGTTTGGTGATGTTCTGTAGAGCGGGAGCGCGCGCCACATAGCTTTCTCGGGTTTGGGGGGTGGGATAGTGGTAGCCGGCATGACTGTCCTCAGCGGCAAAGGCAGTACCGGAACAACTCAAGATGATAAAAATCCATAAAAAATGACGCACAGCAACACTCCTGTCGATTTCTCACCGAAATGTTGAAGTATTGTCAGATGCTGTCAATCGATCACACGACTTCTTGAACTGGTCCTCGTTAGGCGCCATTTTCCGTTTGTCGATGTCGACTGCGGAAGAGAACTCAATTGACCCTTGCCAACCTGATCACGATGCTGCGCGTCGTTCTCGTTCCGATGGTGGTGTTCGCCTTGCTTAGCGAAGCCTGGGTTTCGGCCTTCCTTTTGTTTCTGCTTGCCGGATTGTCTGATGCAGTGGACGGGATTGTCGCACGTGCGCTCAACCAGGTCTCTGAATTCGGAACGTTTCTTGACCCCATTGCAGACAAGGCTTTGCTGGTCTCTGTCTTCATTGTTTTGAGCTACCTGGGAAAGGTGTCGCTGTGGTTCGCCATTCTTCTCGTCAGCAGGGATTTGCTCATTGTGACAGGGATCATCATCGCTTTTTTGCTGGACAAACCAATTACAATCCGACCGCTGTGGATTTCCAAGGCAACAACACTGGTCCAGATTGTCCTTGCGCTTCTTGTTCTGGAGCTCCTCGCCTTCAACCACACCCTGCCGGCTGCACAATTCATGGTTGAGATAGTTGCGGGCGTATTAACCGCTCTTTCCGGAGCAGCTTATATGATACAGGGCATTCGACATTTTGCCGGTGACGCGGAACTGACGGCTGCTGCAAAAAACAGGGAGATGTGAATATTGTCGCGATATCCAAGACCAGAAGGACGACCGTCAGCGGCGAGGCAATCGACGCTGTTTTCTCCTGCAGTCCGCCGCCAGGCCATATTCTGGTTGGTGGCTTTTATCATTCTGGTCGTGTTTTTATACGTCTTTCGCTCGATCCTGCTGCCATTTATCGCCGGGGCGGCGCTGGCCTATCTGCTAGACCCGGTCGCCGATCGACTTGAAAAAATGGGAGCCAGCCGAACACTGGCGACGTCGCTGATCCTGTTGGTTTTTCTCATTCTGTTTGCTCTGGCGCTTATATTGCTGGTGCCGGTCCTCTCGAACCAGTTGTCAGGTCTGATCGAACGCATGCCGTCCTATGTGACACAATTGCAGTCGCTGATTGCCAACTCCGAAAGCGAATGGTTGAAGCGGTTGATTGGCGAAGGGAGCGAGAGCATCCGAGACAATCTGGATGGGGTGCTCAAAGAGGGAGCCGGATGGCTGCGTACGCTTCTCGGTTCGATCTGGAATTCCGGCAAGGCGCTTGTCGACGTTTTGTCTTTGCTGGTCATCACACCAATCGTGGCCTTCTATCTGCTGTTGGACTGGGATCGGATGACTGAGCGCGTGGACGGCTGGCTGCCGCGCGATCATCACAACACAATCCATGGGATCTGGAGCGACGTGAATGACGCAATCGCTGGATTTGTGCGCGGGCAGGGGGCTGTTTGTCTTCTACTGGGCACATTCTATGCAATTGGCCTCACACTGACCGGCCTCAACTTCGGGTTGCTGATTGGCATGTTTGCAGGCCTGGTCAGCTTTATCCCCTTTGTCGGCTCACTGATCGGCATGGTGCTGGCCGTTGGTGTGGCTCTTGTTCAGTTCTGGCCGGACTACATCATGATTCTCATCGTGGCCGGTGTTTTTGCCCTCGGTCAGTTTCTGGAAGGCAATTTTCTTCAACCAAAACTCGTTGGACACAGCGTCGGGCTTCACCCGGTTTGGCTGATGTTTTCGCTATCGGCATTTGGCGTTTTGCTCGGCTTCACAGGGTTGCTCATCGCAGTTCCCGTGGCGGCGGCTATCGGTGTCCTGGTTCGCTTTGCTTTGTCGCGATACCTCGACAGCGACCTTTATAAAGGCCAGAACAGGGCTGATCAGGAGTAAATCCTGCAGTAGTTGCGTAGACATTCGGTTCAGCATGCCAAAGACGGGCCAACAATTGCCGTTGCACCTGCCGCTTGAAGTGGCCACGGCGCGCGACGATCTCGTGGTGACCGACGCCAATCGCCAGGCTGTCGCCTATGTCGACGCCTGGCCTGAATGGCCCGGATCAGTGACCCTGTTGGCGGGCCCCGTCGGCTCCGGCAAGAGTCATCTTGCCGACATTTGGGCAGCAAGGGCCGGGGCAACGTTCCTTGAACCGGTTGTCGGCAGTAGCGGCGACATTCCCGAGGGAGGAAACTATGTTGTTGAAGACGTCGTGCGCGGTTCGTTTAGCGAGACGTGGTTGTTCCATTTGATAAATGCAGTGAGGGCTTCCAGGGGGTCGTTGCTGATCACCAGCCGTCGCTTCCCGTCAGCTTGGGGGGTGGTTTTGCCGGATTTGGCCTCGCGGCTCAAAGCAGCACATCTGGTGGAACTCAACGAACCCGATGATCCGCTGTTGTCAGGCATATTGGTAAAGCTGTTCTCCGACCGGCAGTTGATCGTTGATGCCGATGTGGTTGACTATCTCGTCATGCGCATGGAACGGTCGATCGATTCCGCCAGAAAGCTTGTCGAACAGATCGACCATTTGTCGCTGGCCGAAAAACGTGCCGTTACAAAACCGCTGGCGGGTCAGGCTCTAAAGCTGTTGGGGTTGAAGGACTGATGCTGACCAGGGCTGATGATCGAACGAACGCTCCCCGCATCGCGAAAAGCCCGGAGCGCTTTATTAATCGCGAGTTTTCCTGGCTGCAGTTCAATCGTCGCGTCCTCGAAGAGGCTGAGAACACATCACATCCGCTGCTCGAGCGGCTCAGGTTTCTCTCGATATCTGCTGACAATCTGAACGAGTTCCTGATGGTACGGATCGCCGGACTGGCGGGGCAGGTGCGGGAGCAGGTCGCAACGCTAAGCGACAACGGCGAAAGCCCCATTGAACAACTCACAAACGCTACCCGTGAGATTGAAAGTTTGCAGCAGAGGCAACATTCAATTCTTGCGACACTTCAAGATGCTTTGAAGTCGGAGGAGATCCTGCTCCTGAAGGGGTCGGAGCTGAAGGCCCACGAAAAGCAATGGGCCGACGAGCACTTTCTAACCTCCATATTTCCGGTGCTGACTCCGCTTTGCATCGATCCTGCCCATCCGTTTCCCTTCGTTCCGAACCTCGGTCTGACAATGGTGCTTCATCTGGTGCGTCGCAGCGACGACAAGCCGATGACCGCATTGTTGCGACTGCCACAGCCGTTGCGCCGGTTTGTGCCGCTTCCGGGTGCGGATGAAACAGGTGATGGAAAGGGTAAGGCCGACAGCGAAACAGGTAGTCGCGAATCCACGCGCTTTATCAGTGTGGAGGAGATCGTGGGCTTGTTCATCGATCGACTCTTCCCAGGTTACTCGACGGTCGAGAGCGGCATGTTCCGTCTGGTGCGGGACAGCGATATCGAAGTCGAAGAGGAAGCCGAAGATCTCGTCCGCCTGTTCGAAACGGCACTGAAGCAGAGGCGGAGAGGATCGGTTATCCGCCTGGAATTCACTGAAGACACTCCGGAAAGCCTCCGCCGGTTCGTGAAGAAAGAACTCAATGTCACGGAAGCAGAATCCATTGTTCTGGATGGCATGCTGGCATTGGATGATCTCAAGGAAATCGTTGGTGCCGCGCCGTCTGCTCTTCGGTACACATCATACAACCCGAGATTCCCGGAGCGAATTCGGGAGCACAATGGCGACTGCTTCGCAGCCATCCGGCAAAAGGACCTGGTGGTCCATCATCCCTATGAGAGCTTCGACGTGGTGGTCAGCTTCATCAAGCAAGCGGCGCGAGATCCGGATGTCGTGGCGATCAAACAAACTCTGTACCGCACGTCGAGTGACAGCCCCATTGTGCAGGCGCTCATCGAAGCGGCCGAGAATGGTAAATCAGTTACCGCGCTGGTGGAGTTGAAGGCCCGCTTTGATGAAGAGGCCAATATCCGCTGGGCGCGTGATCTCGAGCGCGCCGGCGTGCAGGTCGTATTCGGCTTCATCGAGCTCAAGACGCATGCCAAACTTTCACTGGTGGTCCGTCGCGAGCAGGGTGAACTCGTTAACTTCGTCCACATCGGAACGGGCAATTATCATCCGGTGAATGCCCGCATATACACCGACTTGTCGTTCTTTACTGACGACAAGGAAATTGCACTTGATGTCGCCCGGGTGTTCAACTTCATAACCGGTTACGCTCAGCCGAAGGACGTCACGCGCTTGCTCGTTTCGCCCAACACGTTACGCAAAAAACTATCGGATCTCATTGAAGCAGAATGCGTGCATGCAAAAGCCGGGAGGCCTGCGCAGATCTGGATGAAGATGAATTCTCTGGTCGATCCCAAGATGATTGATCAACTCTACAAGGCGAGTGGCAAAGGCGTACAGATCGACCTGGTCGTGCGAGGCATCTGTTGTCTGCGGCCGCAGGTTGAGGGCCTTTCCGAAAATATCAGGGTGAAGTCGATCATCGGCCGCTTTCTGGAACATGGGCGCATGTTTTGCTTTGGAAACGGACATGGCCTGCCGTCCAAGGAAGCGGTTGTCTACGCGGGATCGGCAGACCTCATGCCGCGCAATCTTGATCGTCGGGTCGAAGTACTGGTTCCGCTGGAGAACCCCACTGTTCATCGTCAGGTTCTCGAACAAATCATGCTGGGCAATATGATGGACAATCAGCAGAGTTGGGAGATACTTGCCGATGGTACCGCTCGGAAAATGGTGCTGGCTGAGGGTCAAAAACCTTTTAGTGCACAGGATTACTTCATGAACAATCCCAGCCTTTCTGGCCGCGGCAAATCGCTGAAGAAGGATGCGCCGAAAACCATCTTGCATCCCGGGCTGGCTGTTGCAAAAGATGGCGAGACAAACGCCTAGAACCGGGGACGGTTGGATTTATGGCCCGGACTTTGAAATCCATTCTGCGCGCTCAGGGTCGCCTCCGCAAACTATTGCCCGTTGCGATTATTGACATCGGTTCAAACTCCGTGCGCCTCGTTGTCTATGAAGGTTTGGCACGGTCGCCGACCCCGCTGTTCAATGAAAAGGTCTTGTGTGGCCTCGGCAGCAACATCGCCTCCACAGGCAAGTTGGACGAAAACGGCGTGAAGCGCGCGCTGAATGCCCTGAAGCGGTTTCGTGTTCTGGCCGAGCAGGCAGGCGCCGAGAGTGTCAGCATCCTCGCCACGGCTGCCGCGCGTGAGGCCAGCAATGGACCTGCATTCATAGCCGAGGCAGAGGCCATACTTGAGCGCTCCATTCACCTTCTCACCGGCCCCGAAGAGGCACATTACGCAGCCCTGGGTATCGTCTGCGGTTTCGACCGGCCAAAGGGCGTGTCAGCTGATATGGGCGGCGGCAGCGTCGAGTTTACGGCCGTCGATGGCCAACCGACGGGCGAGGGGGTCACACTGCCTCTGGGCGGCTTGCGACTTCTCGATGCGGGCCATGGTTCGATCAGCGAGACCCGCAAGATTGTTCAGTCCTCATTGAAGGGCAATACGGTTCTGGCGAAAGCGCAAGGCGAAACCTTTTATGCCGTAGGAGGTACCTGGCGCGCGCTTGGCCGCCTCCACATGGCACGTTGCAACTACCCACTTCTGGTGATGCACAATTATGAGATCAGCACCGACGAGGCCCTTAAGCTCTGCAAGAGACTGATGAAAAACGAGGGTGCCGCAGTTCGTGGCGTTGAGGCTGTTTCGTCCAACCGTCGAGCCTTGCTGCCCTATGGCGCCGTCCTGCTGGCAGAGATCATTCGTATCATGAAGCCCGATCGCATTGTGTTTTCCGGTCTTGGTGTGCGCGAAGGATACCTTTACTCGCTGCTCCCAGCCAAAGTGAAAAGTGCCGATCCGCTTATCACTGCATCGGAAGAAATGGCTGTGCTTCGCGCCCGGTCCCCGAAACATGCCCGCGAATTGGTGAAATGGACGGACGATGCGTTCAAGGTGTTTGGAATATCGGAGAACCGTTCGGAGAGGCGATACCGTAAGGCGGCTTGCCTGATGGCGGACATCAACTGGCGTACGCATCCGGATTACCGTGGTGATCAGGCCCTGAACATCATATCCAACGCCAACATATCTGGCGTGGATCACCCCGGACGCACCTATATTGCAATGGCTTCATACTATCGCCACGAGGGCCTCGTGAATGACGAAGTAAGCCCGGCCATCCGCTCTATCGCTCCGCAAAGGGTCGCCGATCGCGCTAAATTGCTTGGTGCCCTGTTCCGCATCGCCTACCTGTTTTCGGCGGCCATGCCCGGTATTCTGCCACAGATCAGCTTTGCGGCTGCGAAAGAGGGCGATGTCAGTCTTCGGGTCCCCGCAGCGCTTGCAGATTTTGAGGGCGAACGGCTCAACCGGCGTATTTCTGGCCTCGGCAGTCTGCTCGGTCGAAACATCGACTGGACGGATGCCTAGCCCGGATCAGCTCTGGTGTAACAGCATCAGATCCAGCGCCTGAACACAGGCCCCGCTGGCCCCCTTACCCAGGTTGTCGAGAACGGCGACCAGATTGACCTGTTCTTCATTGCCGAACACGTGCAGGTCCATTGTATCCTGACCGGCCAGCATGGTCGGGTCCAACCGTTCCACAGCAGCGCTCTCGGGCAGTGGCACGACACGTACATGCTCACAGCCGTGATAATGCTTCTCCAGGGCAGCATGAATGGATATCGGCGAATGGGCACCAAGCCATTCCATGTGCAGGGGAACCTGCACCATCATGCCCTGTGGAAAGCGGCCGACTGACGGAGAAAACACCGGGGCGTGCTCAAGCAGGCTGTAAGTCGTGATCTCGGGGACGTGCTTGTGATGAAGTTGCGTCGCATACAGAAAGTGCGGCGCTGTAATCGCATTATCCGCGCTCGAATTTTCCATCTGTGCGATGAGGCCTTTGCCGCCGCCTGTGTAGCCGGAGACCGCGTTAATCGTAACCAGTGCCTCGTTTGGGAGCATGCCGGTCTGGACGAGCGGCCGCAACAGCGCGATCGCTCCTGTCGAATAGCATCCTGGATTCGACACCAGCCTCGATCTTGCAATTTTTTCGGCGTGGCCGGGCTCGAGTTCTTTGAAGCCGAAGGTCCAGCCAGAATGTGTTCTGTGGGCGGTAGAAGCGTCGATAAACCGGGTTGTTTCGTCATCGACCATGATGACGGCTTCCTTGGCCGCTTCATCGGGCAGACACAAAATTGCGATATCGGCGGCGTTTAGCAGCGAGCGCCGCTTGTCCTGATCGTGCCGGTCTTCATGCGCGATGGACAACAGTTCAATGTCGTCTCGTTGTTGCAGCCGCGACAGGATCTGCAACCCTGTTGTGCCGTGTTCGCCATCAACAAAAATCTTCTGTTTCATGGGTTTTCTCTTTTAGTTCAACGGGATGAAAGTAAAGGCAGATTCAACGTCTCACTTCCGTCGTCGCTCCCACAGATTTCCCAACATATACATCGCAATTGTTGATCCGGCGATAGAGGTGATGTCCGCATGGTCATAGGCGGGTGAAACCTCAACCACGTCAGAGCCAACAACGTCCAGGTCTTTCAGGTTTCGCAAGATGGCCAATGCCTGGACGGATGAAAGGCCACCAGAGACCGGTGTGCCGGTGCCGGGTGCAAAGGCGGGATCAAGGCAGTCGATGTCGAAGGTCATGTAAACCTTGCCGCCACCGGTACGGTCGTACACCCGTTTAGCAATGTCGCATGCACTCATGTCGTGACAGGTCAGGCCATCAATGATCTCGATTCCGTAGTCCTGCGGAGCATGGGTTCGAATCCCGATCTGGATGCTGCTTTTCGCATCGATAATGCCTTCTTTGACTGCGCGCGTGATCATGGTGCCGTGATCGACCGCTCCTTCTTCGTCGTCCCACGTGTCCTGATGGGCGTCGAACTGTACAAGGGACAATGGACCGTGCTTTTCCGCATGCGCTTTCAACAAGGGGTAGGTGACGAAATGATCGCCTCCAATGGAGAGCAGATAGGGCGACGATTCTGCACCAATGATGTGGGCGGCGCATTCCTCGATGATTTGCGGAACCCGGGCCTGCCAGCCATAATAGAAGTAGCAGTCTCCGTAATCGATGACCGCCATGTCTTCAAAAATGTACTCCCCAAAAGGATATTGCGGGTCGTTGTCCATAATGGCCGAAGCCTCGCGGACGCCGCGGGGGCCGAACCTCGTTCCGGGACGGTTAGACGTGGCGGTATCGAGCGGAATCCCCCATACGACCGCGTCGACACCAGTGAGGTCGGTCGTGTATTTGCGTCGTGCAAATGACAGCGCGCCGGCATAGGTGGGATCCGACGCCTTGTCGTGCAGGCCCTTGGCTGTGAAGGCGTTGTCCATACCTGGGTATTTTTCGCGTTTCATTGTGTGACCTCAAACAAAAAAGGCGGACCTTGCGGCCCGCCTTTGTAACATCCCGGAGGATAATTGGGTAAGCCTTAACGCTTCGAGAACTGGAA
>CALIOE010000099.1 GCA_938044775.1 uncultured Rhizobiaceae group bacterium | reverse complement strand
GAGGCGAGTTTGCCGGCAGCCATCATAGGCATCGTGCCCACAGAATCATCTGCCACAAAGACCTGCAGAGAAAAAGGCAGCGGAACTGGAGATTCCGCTGCCCGCTACTGTCAGCGCCGAGGGGCATCAGCGCTCACTACTGGGTAAGTTTCTAGTTCATTTCGTTCCCGAGTGCTGTCGCAGAACCGACCTTTCGAGTGATCGGTGGATAAGCGCCTTTGAGGCTTCTCCAGCGTCACCTCCTCGGACTTCATAAACGCCTTGGAAGCAGCCCGTGTACACGATACGGCAGCGGACTTTGCCGGAGCCCAGACCTTGTCGCAGGCAGTACGCGTCGCAGGTATGATGAGGAAATAGTTTGAATGGTCACCGCCAGGATGACCACTCCAATGACCGATGCTCGACGCACAATCTCTTCCACGCCTCATATCGCGGACATTGATTCTTTATCAGCTTGCGACCCGCTTGCCTGAGGTTCTCAATTCTCTCGGTGCTAACCGGTTTTTCTGTAGCCATGCAGCTCGTAACGTCGCCAGGTGGAGCAGAATGCCAAGCGGTGGTCCAAGAAACAGAGGAATAAGGTTGAGCGGAAAGTCCACCAATCCCTGCATACCATATATGTTGGCAGACACGGGCGCCAATATGAGGTCACTGATCCCAATTGCGCACCACACAACTATCGCGCTTCCGGCTCCCGGCAACTTCTTCCAGACCATGAATGCGACGGGGAGAGCAAGAACGCCCGTCAGAACGTCACCCCACCCTGCGTTCAGAGCAAAGCCGCGGCTCAAGTTTCCGGTCACATAGTATCCGTAGAGGAATATGGCACCCGCAATGCGATAGAATCCAAGAGCAATCAGTTTGTGCAGGGAGATTGCTGACAGTATCTGCGACGCCGTGGGCGTGAACATCAACAACGTCCCGATTGTGAGCGGTATTGCCAGCATGGGAATGACGCTGACGAAATTCAGCCCCACCACCAGTGCATAGAGCAATGCCAGAAAAGCCCACACGAGCAGACCAGTTGATATCCGGTTCGCCAGCGAAACCGCATCTTGACCCAAGGACTGAGCGGCATCGCGCAACAGGCCAATAAACACGTGAAGTACGATACCGGCAGCCCCGAAAACGGTTGCATAGACAACAATGAGATTAAAAGCAGTCGACATGGCATTTCCTTTCATGCATATACATATAATTGAGTCCGGATTGGAGCTTGCGGCGTCATGATCGGCCCAAACTTATTGTGAGAGCTTTAAGAGGGCGCTTTTGACGGCCGACCACTCCCTGGCAGTCATGCGGGCGACGCTTTTGTCGTGTTCAAACTGCCAAAGAATCCTGGCCTGGTCGAAGTGGTTCTGACCTGCCTTGGTGATCGAAACTGTTCGACTGCGACGGTCTTCAGGATCCGGCCTGACTACGAGAAGGCCTCGTTTCTCCAACGGCCTCAACAAGCGGGACAGGGTTGTCTGCTCAAAACCAAGGATCGAGGACATCTTTCCATATGGCAGGCCGTCACGGTGGCTCAAAGACTGAAGAATGGTGAATTGACTCGATGTCAGATTCATCGGGCGCAGCGCTTCTTCATAGCGCCTTGAGATCAAACGGGAAGCACGCCTCAGGTTTTGCGCGACACACTCGAATTCCATGACTGCCAAACTTCGAATTTTCCAGGTGATTCATCTATATGCATATACATGTATCATGTCAATGCCTGTTTCCCTTTTGCGCTGACCGGCGCGCAACGCGATCCTGGCGCACCCGTCTGCTTCAGACTTGCCACTGACCCTGCCCTGGTGTGCAGACCGGGCGCGCATTTTGCAGCAGCGGAATACCGGGAGGGAGCGCTCGGCGGTTGTGCGTTGTTTTCCGCAGGGATGTTAAGCTGACTACCTGGATTTATCCCGGGCGCATCGACGATACCCAGCGGTGAACCGCAGTACCACGCGGTGGCCAATTCTCGGCAATAGAAGAGCCCGAACCGTAGTCAAACGACTTCCGCGAGTTTGCGCGGGCGCTATGTTGATATCCTGATGCCGGTTCGCCGCAGGGTTGAGTCAAGTCTCCATACCTGCCAGTCTTCCCCCGGTTCAAGTTCGCTGTCGCCCCGATTGCATAGAATTGTTTGTGCAGCATTTGCAGCGAGAACTGGGAGGAAAATACCATGAGAATTCGAAACTGGATGGGCATTGCATTGGGCATTGTCTTTGTTGCATTGGCGGGCTTGTCGGCGCATGCACAAAAAGCCGGCGGAACACTGGTGATGTTGGTGCAGCCGGAGCCGCCATCGTTGGCGTCTTACCAATCCACGTCCGGTCCGATAGGGCTTATGGCCCCAAAGGTTTATGACGGCCTTTTGGACTACGACAAGGATCTGAAAGCGGTGCCTTCTCTCGCTGAGAGCTGGACCGTCAGTGACGATGGGAAAACCGTTACTTTCAATCTCCGCAAGGGAGTGAAATGGCATGACGGCAAGCCATTTACCTCAGCGGATGTGCAGTTCACCATTATGAATGTGCTGAAAAAAATCCATCCGCGGGGGCCGAACTCCTTCAAAGAGGTGATGGAGATCGAAACACCGGACGAAAGCACAGCCATATTCAAACTCGCGAACCCCGCGCCCTATATGATGCGCTCGTTTGGGTCCTACGAATCTCCGATCGTGCCCAAGCATCTGTTGGACGGACAGGACCTGAAAAGCGCCAGCATCGCCAACAAACCCGTCGGAACCGGTCCATTTAAGTTCGTTGAATGGAAAAAGGGCCAATACATTCGGTTGGACAAAAACGAGGATTACTGGAAGGAGGGCTTGCCCTACCTTGATCGGATTGTCGGACGGTTTATCCCTGATGCTTCCACTCGTACCGCGGCGATGGAGAAGGGTGAAGTCCACTACGGAGCCTACGGCGCCATTCCCAACGTCGATGTTGTTCGGCTGCGTGAACTCGACTCCATCGGTGTTACGACGGATGGATATGCGATGATCAATCCAGTCTCATTGATTGAGTTCAATACGACGAAGCCACCGTTCGACAGCCCGGCTATCCGCCAAGCGATTTCGCTGACGCTGGATCGGCAGTTCCTGATCGACAATATCTGGTTCGGATACGGCAAACCGGCCACCAGCGCTTTGTCGAGCAGTTATGCTGCGACCGGCCTCTACGCAGAGGGAATGCCCAACTATCCCGGTAAGCCCGACCTGGAAGCAGCTAAGAAAGTGCTGGATGACGCGGGCATCAAACCGGACGCTAACGGCGTGCGGGCCAAGGCAACGCTTGATCTCATTCCATACGGGGAAGACTGGCGCCGTGCGGGCGAGTATATGAAACAGGCTTTGGGAGATATCGGTATTCAGCTTGATCTGCGTTACGAAGACGTTCCGACCTGGTTGAAGCGCGTTTATGCGAACTACGATTTCAGCATGAATGTGAATTATTTCTACCAGTTGCCTGATCCGGTTCTCGGCGTCCATCGCCATTACGGTACCGATCAGATCAGACAGGGAACACACTTTGTGAATTCCTCGCGCTACAGCAATCCCAAACTGGACGCCCTTTTGGAGTCGGGTGCAAAAGAGCCAGATGCCGGCAAACGCGGCGCGATGTACAAGGAGATTCAGGAAATTCTTGCAAACGATATGCCGGTCGTGAACCTGCATGAGATGAAGTTTCTGACCGTGTTCAATTCGAAGCTCAAAGGTCATGACGCCTCGGGCTTCGGCGCCTATGGCTCATTCGATCAAACGTGGTTTGATGAGTGACCTGATACTGGCGGGTGCCGGTCATACAGAGCCGGCACCCGCATGAGTCAAACAGCCAAACGCCTGCGATATGTCTTAAAGCGGTTGTTGCAGGCGTTACCAATCATCCTTGCGATCATTATCGTAAACTTCTTTTTGCTGCATATGGCGGAAGGGGACGCGGTCGATGTGCTGGCAGGTGAAGCCGGCTCTGCAACGCCCGAATATATGGCGGAGCTACGCAAGAAGTTTGGCCTGGACCAGCCTCTGCCGGTTCAGTTGCTTGTGTACCTGAAAAACGTGATCACACTCGATCTGGGCTATTCGTTCAGACATGATATGCCGGTGCTCGATCTGGTGCTCGATCGATTTGTGCCAACGCTGCTATTGATGGTCAGCACGATCATACTTGCCGTCGGCGTGGGGATTATTCTGGGGCTTCTCGCAGCGACCGGCCTCAACTCATGGCGGGACACGCTGATTTCCGTATTCGCGCTGGTAACCTATGCGACACCGTTGTTCTGGGTTGGTCTGATGTTTATCGTTGTGTTCGCCCTGAACCTTGGCTGGTTCCCGACCAGTGGGATGGAGAACATTGCGATGTTTTACGAGGGCTGGGACCGGTATTGGGACATCGCCCATCACCTTGTGTTGCCGACCATCACGCTCTCGCTTTTTTATCTCGCCTTGTACACGCGGCTGATGCGGGCATCGATGCTTGAGCAGGCCGGGATGGATTACGTCACCACTGCCCGGGCTAAGGGACTTACCGAAAGGCGCATCATGTTCGTGCATGTTCTGCGCAACGCATTGCTGCCGGTCGTCACCATGGCGGGCGTGCAGGTCGGCGCACTGATCGGCGGCTCGGTCATTGTGGAATCTGTGTTTGCCTGGCCGGGCCTCGGCATGCTGGCATTCGAATCTTTGTTCGCCCGCGACGTCAATTTGTTGCTTGGAATTTTTCTGCTCTCAGCGATGCTGGTGGTGGCGGTGAACCTGATTGTGGATATCATCTATTCATGGCTCGATCCGCGTATTGAGGTTGAGTGATGCGAAACTTCTGGCAACTTTATAAGCGCAATCGGTCAGCGGTGGCTGGCCTGATCATCCTTGTCGTGGTCGTTGTCGTGGCAGCCATCGCGCCGATTCTTTTTCCGCAAGATCCGTTTAGCCTGGCAGGGCTTGCGATGTCGCCGCCGGGGGAAAACGGTTTTCTTTTGGGCAGTGACTCGCTTGGGCGTGACGTTGCTGCAGGAATAGCTCATGGGGCAAAAACGTCTCTTCTGATTGGCCTGCTGGCCACAATCGTTGCTGTCGGCTTTGGTACGATCATGGGAGGGTTGGCAGGTTATTTTGGCGGCAAGATCGACGATCTCCTGATGCGCACGACAGAGATGTTCCAGACCATTCCTTCCTTTGTCTTTGCGATATTGCTTGTTGCGATCCTGAAACCCTCGATCAACAGCATTGTCATCGCCATAGCTGTGGTTTCATGGCCGGCCGTAGCGCGCCTCGTGCGGGGAGAGTTCCTGTCGTTGAAAAACCGGGAATTCGTTCAGGCCTGCCACACTCTGGGCATGAGTGATATTCGAATTATGCTGGGTGAAATTCTGCCCAACTGCCTGTCGCCGATCATTGTGATTGGCTCACTTATGGTCGCTACGGCGATCCTGATTGAAAGTGGCCTCGCATTTCTCGGCCTGGGTGATCCCAACATAATGAGCTGGGGTTTCCAGGTGGGTGCAGGGCGCACGTTATTGCGATCCGCCTGGTGGGTTGTCACCTTTCCCGGCATCGCGATTCTGATCACGGTACTCGCCATCAATCTGGTTGGGGAAGGATTGAACGATGCGCTGAATCCGAGATTGCGGGAGCGGCAATGAGACTGCTTGAAATCCGCAATTTGCATGTCTGCCTGCCAGAGGGTTCCGAACGCGCTCACGCGGTCGAGGCCGTTGACCTGGATCTGGCGCCAAATGAAATCCTCTGCATTGTCGGTGAGAGCGGTTCCGGCAAATCGCTTACCGCTCGGGCTGTCATGGGGCTGCTGCCGAAGCCCCATGTGAGGGTTGTGGATGGCACCATCGAAATGGACGGCGAAGATCTCGTCAGTGCTTCGGATGCGCGCATGCGCGACATTCGCGGCAGCGCGATTTCGATGATCTTTCAGGAACCCATGACGGCACTGAATCCGGTGATGTCCATCGGCGACCAAATCGACGAAGTGTTTCGTTTTCACGTCTCTATGGGACGCAGGGAGCGGCGCGAACGGGCGCTGGCACTTTTGGAAGATGTGCATCTGCCGGATCCGGAATACATTATGCGGGCCTATCCGCACGAATTATCCGGTGGGCAGCGTCAACGTGCGATGATTGCCATGGCTCTCGCCCTCGACCCAAAGATACTGATTGCAGATGAACCGACGACCGCCCTTGACGTGACCACTCAGGCGCAAATTCTCAAACTCATCAAAGAGATGCAGGCTGCACACAATACGGGTGTCCTCTTCATCACGCACGATTTCGGTGTTGTTGCTGATATCGCTGACCGGGTCGCAGTCATGCAGTTTGGAAAGCTGGTCGAAACCGGTACGGCTGATGAGGTCTTAAACAATCCCCGGCATCCCTATACCCAGGCATTGATTGCCGCCGTGCCAAGCCTGACGCCCCGGCCTCCCCGTGGTCAGTCCGCTCAACCTGTCCTCCAGATTGACAGCCTGATCAAAACCTTCCGAAGCGGTGGTGGCATCCTGGGCTTTGGCGGTGGTGAGCGAATCGTCAAAGCCGTAGATGATGTGACACTGGAGCTCCGGCGCGGAGAGACTCTGGGAATTGTCGGGGAAAGCGGTTCAGGAAAGTCGACGGTAGCACGATGTATTGTCCGTCTGGTCGATGCTGACAGCGGCAGGATATTGCTGAACGGCACCGACCTGAATGGCCTGGGTCGCGCAGAAATGCGACCCTTCCGATCCAGCATTCAAATGATGTTTCAGGACCCCTTTGCATCACTCAACCCCCGTACAAGGGTTGGCAAAATCATCATGCAGGGACCGCTTCTTCAAGGCGTGCCGGCCACCGAAGCACAGGCGAAGGCAAGAGAATTGCTCTCCATCGTCGGTCTGGATGACCGTGCCTATGACCGATTTCCGCACGAATTCTCCGGCGGTCAGCGCCAGCGCATCGGCATCGCCCGAGCCCTGGCGTTAGACCCGGATGTGCTGGTCGCCGACGAACCGGTTTCAGCGCTGGATGTTTCAATCCAGGCGCAGATACTGAAGCTTTTGGACGAAATCCGTGAGCGCATGTCACTCTCAATGATCTTCATCACTCACGACTTGCGGGTAGCGGCCCAGGTTTGTGATCGGCTTGCAGTGATGCGCAATGGCGAGATAGTCGAAACAGGGGCCACGGCCGAGGTTTTCAAAGATCCGCAGGCATCTTACACCAAAGAGTTGCTTGCTGCAGTTCCCGGTCAGAATTGGCGTTCTGCTTGACTTCGCGCCAGGCGCCGATTGGCCTACAATGGTCGCTCATCGTCCAGGGCAACACGTTGAAGATGTCATCCGAAATGCAGTTCCAGGCTCGTTCCATCCGTGCTCGCCCAAACCGGAGCAGACTGGAATTGAAGAAACGATTGTAGCAGAGCTCGTTGCTGTAATATGTCAAAGTAATCTGCAATTCAGCTCTGAGAACCGATGTCGCAAGAGCCGGCAGCACCGCTAAACGAAATCACCATGACCTTACATCATCTCGACGACACCGTGACCCAACCGTTTTGGGACAATTCTGTAGAACCCCGACTGACAATCGAGCCGGGGGATACCGTCGTGTTCGAATGCCTCGAAGCGAGTGGCCAATTGTCGAAAGCCTCAACGGTTGATGACTACATGAATGTCGACCGAAGCCGCATCCACGCTCTTAACGGTTCGGTTGCAATTGTCGGCGCGCAGCCAGGCGATACACTGCAAGTCGAGATTCTGGACCTGCAACACAAGGGGTGGGGTTGGACAGGTATCAAACCAGGTTTCGGCCTGTTGGCTGATGATTTTCCTGAGCCGTATTTCCATCTGTGGCATCTTGAAGGAGACGACTGTCACTTCGGGGTAAACGACATTGTTTTGCCGTTTGAACCAATGCCCGGTTGCGTCGGCGTCGCACCCGCCGAACCCGGACGGTTGAACACCATTCCACCGCGCCGCAACGGTGGAAATGTTGACATTCGTGACCTTACGACCGGATCAACCATCTGGTTGCCGGTCTTGGCCCCTGGTGCATTGTTTTCGACCGGCGATTGCCACGCCAACCAGGGACAAGGCGAAGTCTGCGGCACAGGAATAGAGTGTCCAATGACAGTCACAATGCGTTTCGATATCTGTCGCAATATGCCCATTGAAGAACTACAATACACGCGTCCCAGCCCAAACATGAGAGCCGTCAGCGCCGGTTATCACGGAACCAGCGCGCATGGCCCGGACCTCTTTGAGAACTCCCAAAATGCAATCCGGTATATGATAGATTGGCTTGTCAGCACAAAGGGCCTGACACGAGAGCAGGCATACATCTTGTGCAGTGCTATCGTGAGTCTGCATATCAGCGAGCTTGTTGACGTCCCAAACTGGATCGTATCCGCCCAGGTGCCTCTCAGCATTTTCAACCAATAGTTTGCTTGAATGTGTTCCTGGCTCGGCAAGGGGTTCTGCTGACGACAACGATTGCCTCAGACTCTGCTTTGAATTCAAACGCTGCCGCTCCAGCGAAAGCAATTGATTCTTCAATTCTCCATACTGACGTTCCAAATCACCGCATGTTTGCGCTCCACTTCGTAGGGTTTGCTCCGCGGCGGAAGACTTCTGCACCCGGGAGCATCGTGGACGAACCATTCAATGGGGATTTCAGCTCCCGCTTTGTCATACACAAGTTGAAAATAGCCATCGAGCAAAAGACTCCAGGCGTTCGATCGCTTCTCGTGTTCCGGCATGCAATCTGGCGTGTTCAGGCGTGTTGTGCGTGATGCAGGAAGCACGGCTTTTGCGCCCTTCGACCGGTCTTGAGTACTCCCTGAACCGGGCAGTCCGGTTACAGTTTCAGCATATCACTGTTGCTATGAGTTGTGGGCATGAAGAACCTGGACAGCAGCAGCTTTTGCATCCTGAGCCGCATTTTCCGTATGTCCAAGATGCGCTGTTACAATTGCCCCTTCTTTTAGCAGCAGCAACTTTCGAGCCAGTGGTTCCGGATTATTGAGCCTGGCCTTGGTTGCGAGGTCGCTCATATGGGTTTCCAACATGCGTTTGTGATCTGCGGACTGCTTATGAATCGGGTGGCTCGCATCCTGATATTCCGACGATGCCTTTATGAACATGCATCCCTTATACCCTGGCTCACTGAACCATTCCTCGAGAGCATCAAACATAGAGATCAACTGCTCTTTGGGGTCGTCGGCGAGCTCCTCCATTCGTCGGTAAAGCCAGTTGCGGAAATTCTCATCGCGCAATCGGAGCACCGCCAGGATCAGATCTTCCTTGGTTCGAAAATGCTTGTACATCGACGTTTTGGATATGCCAGTCTCTTTTACAAGCATATCCATGCCGGTTGCGTTGAACCCGTTTGAATAGAACGCCGTGAGTGCCTTCTGAACCAGTTCGTCTCGTTTTGTTGGCCGCATTTCACGCCTCATGTGTTTACTGATCTGTACATATTATTTGTGCTTCGTGTGCGCAAGGGCCAACATTTTTTTCACATCAATTTCAGTTTACTAAGTGAATGCGCGCGGATTGGGTTTGCATTTTTTTCACCATGGCACTTGACATAGTTAACAGATCGGTACAGTTATTTCGCTAACAAAGTGAACAGATCGGTACACTTTGTTAGTCGGAACCAACACGCCCCGCGCTCAACAATCAGGAGATCATTATGAGAACCCAACCGAAATTGACTTTTGGAAAAAAAATTCGTGCCGGCATCATGGCCCTGGCGACAACAGCTGTGCTTGCGACCTCAATTGTCGGCGGCGATGCCTCTGCCGACAGCAGCGGATTGCCCGACCCTGGCTTTGAGATCGTTCAAGGCAGAACGGCTTTGCTGGTCACGGACCCGCAAAACGATTTCCTCAGCCCCGATGGGGTGGCATGGGGGGTCGTTGGCAAAAATGTTGAAGCCAATGGCACAGTAGAGAACATCGACCGGTTGTTTGCAGCTGCAAAAAAGGCCGGAATGCCGGTCTTCATCTCACCCCACTACTACTTTCCGCATGATCACGGTTGGAAGTTCGAAGGTGCTCTGGAAGCCTTGATGCATAAGATCGGCATGTTTGATCGCGAGGGACCGCTTTCGACGAATGGTTTCGAAAAGTCTGGCGCTGACTGGCTGGAACAATACAAGAAATACATCAAGGACGGAAAAACCGTCGTTGCCAGCCCGCACAAGGTTTTTGGACCGGAGACGAACGACCTTGTTCTGCAGATGCGCAAACAGGGCATCGACAAGGTTATCATCGCAGGCATGTCGGCCAATCTGTGCGCGGAATCTCATATGAGGGCACTGGTTGAAGAAGGGTTCGAAGTGATGGTCGTGCCCGATGCAACAGCTGCGGCTCAGGTTCCAGGTTATGACGGTTTCGCTGCTGCGGTCACCAACTTCCGCATGATTGCCAGTCATGTTGCGAATACTGAGTCGGCCGTCGCTGCCATCAACGCTGCAGCCACACACTGACTTCTGACAGACGCGCCAACCCTCGGGCGCGCCTACCTCCGACCGTCAGGTATTCCCCTCCCAGCCAGACGGTCGGAGGTCCACCCACCAAAATAGGCTCAGGAAAACAACAATGACCCGTTCACCGCTACCGCCCTTCACCGAAGAAACAGCAAGACTGAAGGTACGTTCGGCCGAAAACGCCTGGAATTCTCGTGAGCCGGCAAAGGTCGTCCTGGCGTACACCGTCGGCAGCCAGTGGCGAAACCGGTCTGAATTCATTGAGGGTCGGGATCAGATTCAGGGCTTCCTCACTGCTAAATGGGAGCAAGAGAAAGAGTATCGCCTTATCAAGGAACTGTGGGCCTTTACCGGCAATCGAATTGCCGTCCGGTTTGCCTATGAATGGCACGATCAGACAGATCAGTGGTTCCGTTCCTTTGGCAACGAAAACTGGGAGTTTGATGATGCGGGGCTGATGCGGCGCCGGATTGCCAGCATAAACGATCTCGCTATCTCGGAATCCGAGCGAATGTTTCGATGGCCGCAAGGTCCTCGGCCTGACGACCACTGCGAACTGTCACAACTTGGTTTGTGAACCGAAACGCCGAAACTCAAACTCAGACGTAAACCCATCATCGATCAGACAAAGCGACCGGGGAATCGCCCAAGTTCGGCTTCGCAATCGCTTCAGTTGGTGTCGCCGACTGCGATCCGAAACCGCCAGGACCGGCGGCCGCACCGCTGGCCACTTGGCACGCGGTACCATCCAACTCGCCCTGAGAGGCGACAACATAAAGGGAATATCACAATGCGAACCTCCAACACATTGATCGCAACAGCAACTTTCGTAGGGATGTTGTCCGCTGCACCAGCATTCGCCGTTGATGAGTACAACGTGACGAAGGGGACAACGGTGGAAGGACATGGCGTCGCCTTCCGCGCCAATGATGTTGTTTCTCTATTCAATGGCCTCGGGACTGTGCCGGGTCAGGCCAGATACACACACGTTCATGATGGTGTTGCCTATTACTTTTCGTCTGCAGAGACGAAGAACGAATTCGCTGCTGCTCCTGAAAAATACATGCCCCGTTATGGCGGTTACTGCGCCTTTGGTGTTGCCAAAGGCAAGAAGCTGGATGGCAGTCCCCGTTTCGCAGACATCGTCGACGGCAAACTCTACCTCTTCCTGAACGCCGACGTTTACAAAGCATACGAAAAGGACAAGGCCGGAGTGCTCGCTGATGCGGCGGCAAACTGGCCTGATATGCAACACATCTCGGTGGCAGAGGTTAATGGTCGTGAGAGCTAGAGATCGGGAGATGTCCAGCCAGATCCGGGTGGTGAAAGGCTGACGATGTTGATGTTGTCACCATCAATTGCACAACGAGCAGGCGCGTTATGAAAAACACGCCTGCTCCTGGCTCTGCACGGACGATTGCTCTGGTGCCGCGGTATCTGCTGCTCGCCCGTGCAGGTCAACAAGTACGCCAAATTGAAAAAGTCAGAACTGTACCCGACCTTTGGCTCGTCATGTTCGCGATGGGAAGAGCAGATCTGGAAGCTCCGCCTGGTCACTGCTGAGCGCCTTTCGAAACCGGGTGATCCTGATTGATCGCATTGAACAACCAAATCAGGCCCAACGGACCAGACCAATTATGGCGGACGTCGCATAGAAAGCCTGAAGCAGCAGGAACGTCCAGCGTCTGTCGAGGATGGCCCATCCGGCGAATAACCCCGACGAGACCAAAAGCAGTGAGAATCCAAGAATCTCTGCTCCGATGTTCAGGGCAATCGACATGGCGTAGATCATGGCCAGCACGGAACCGATTGTTTCGAATGCCGAAGTGAGCTTACGGCGGTCGTCCAGGGCTGAGCTTTGCTGTGCTGCATCTGTCACGGCGCATTCCATATGTAGTCTGGTGTCTTTCCAGGACCATAGATCGCGGCTATAAATGCCACAAATGAATGGTTGTCATTTGTTCATTATGATTTGTCATGGATGGAGCGAGTCGTGGCCGAAAGACTTGAAATTGATGCTTTGCGTGCCTTGCAGGCCATCGCGGCTTGTGGCGGCGTCACGAAAGCAGCAGAAAAACTGGGCCTGTCACAATCTGCGGTGAGTCACAAAATCAAGCGGTTGGAAGGTGCATTAGATTGCAACCTCCTGGCGCGACAGGTACGCGGACCGCTATTTACCGATGCGGGCAAACGTCTCCACGACTACGCTGTACGCATCACCAGTCTGCATGACGAGGCCCTGGCAGACCTGGGAAAGAAGTCTTTGGAGGGAACCATTCGACTCGGCATGACCGAGGATTCGACTATCAGTGACATTGCAGGAATTTTAGGTCGGTTCACAAGATTGTACCCATCAGTCAGCGTCCGGACACGAACCAGTCAAAGCATGAATATTCAGGAATGGTTGCTGGCAGGCGAGCTGGACCTCGCCATGATGCAGGTATTCCAGGAGGATGTTTGCCACGAAGATCAGCTGCTTTTTAGAGACAGCCTTCATTGGGTCAAATCGCGAGACTTCGTATTGGAACTGAACAGCCCGATTCCGTTCCTGTCATTCGACAGAAATTGCTTTTACAGGAAGTGGGGGCTTTCTGACGGCCAGCGGAACGGTCATACCTTTGAAAGGGTCTTCGAGTGCCCAAGTGCGGCGGGAATAAAGTCCGCAGTGCGTTCGGGCCTTGGTGTGGCTCTGCTTAACGGGATGCACCTGACCCCGGATATTGAAGTCATTGAGGACGTGTTCCCGGCACCGCCTGACATCGCCTTTGTCGCCCGCATCGATTCCCGGAGCCGGTCAGCTCCGGTAAGAGCGTTGGTTGCGGAAATCGACCGGGAATTTCAAAGGCCGGTATCTTCAGGCGCGGCCGGGTAAGCATCTTGAGACAATCAAATGTTCGGTGTTTGCACTGAAATTGTGTGCAAAACTGCCCACAACTAAGTGTCGAACTGCCTGGTGCTGTTCCTTAGGTGAGTTTTCGTTTCATCTGACAAAGCGGCTTAGCCCGAACCCGGACCAATCCTTCTCAACCTAGGGGCCTTTTACGACAGCAGTTTTTCGGGTGGCAAAGGCCCAGAACAGGATAGATGTCAGCAAGCCTGCAATATTGAGCCAGGCGGCTCCTTCAAATGTCTCCAGTGGGCAAAGAACCGCCACACCGCAGGCAGCTAGGGCAAGACGCTCTGCCCGACTTAAAGGTCGACTCAGGTAGCCAACGATTGCCGCTGTAACTGTGTACACTCCGGCCAATGCTTTGCCCGCGGTGAGAGCTATCTGCCATCCCGTTCCGTCAAACAAGAGCGCCGGTGCGGCTGCGAAGAAAAAAGGAATCAAATAGGCAGGCCAGCCGATCCGGACCGCTTCCCAACCTGTGGCCATCGGCGGTGCCTTAGCCAGATTGGCCGCAACGAATGCCGCAATTGCGACCGGTGGCGTGAGCATGGAGAGCATGCCGAAGTAAAGCACGAACAGATGAGCCGCCATCGGCTTGAGCCCCAATTCCACAAGCGGTGGAGCTGCCAGCGATGCGAGAAGCAGATAGACTCCAACGGTCGGCAGGCCCATGCCCATCACGATACAAACTGCCGCTGTGACCAATAGCAGTAGAAGCAGGCTGGATTCCCCTAACTGAACGAGAAAGAATCCCAGGCCGAAGGAAAGACCGGACCGCGCGACAAGGCCAATGATCATGCCGGCGATTGCGCAGATCAGAATAATCTCCACCGCCGCTCGTCCTGCCGAGATCAACACCTCGACTACCACCTTCAGCCTTATCCGACGTCCGTCATAGGTCTGGACCAGAGACAGGAGCAAAAGGACCAGAATGGCTACGAGAGCGGCAGTTTCCGGCCTGAGGTTGAAGCTGAAAAGACCAACAAGCAACACAACAAATGGCGCGAAGACGAACCATCCCTTACGCAAAACGCCGGCCAGCGCAGGAATGCGGGACTCCTCGACGCGGGCAATGTTCAACCGCCCGGCCTCCAGGTCGGCAAACACGAAAAGACTGAAGTAATACAGGATCGACGGGATCAGCGCCGCCAGCATAACGTCAACGTAGCTGGCCTGCAGGTTTTCTGCCAGGAGGAAAGCAGCAGCTCCCATAATCGGTGGCATCAATTGTCCACCTGTCGAGGCCGCCGCCTCGATTGCAGCCGCGGTTTTGGGGCGGTAGCCGCCGTCCTTCATCATCGGAATCGTAATGGCACCGGTTGACGCAACATTTGATACGGCACTGCCCGAAACCGACCCGAAGAAAGCTGAGCCAAGTATCGATATCTTCCCGGCACCGCCGCGGCGACGCCCCGCAAGTGCAAGAGAGAGATCGGAGAAAAATGCTGACCCTCCCGTGGCCAGCAGCAATTGCGAGAGGATGAGAAACGGTACGACGACGGCCACCGCGATGGATAATGCTGCTCCTGCCAGCGATGCGCTGTCCAGCATTAAGAAGGTTAAGAGCCGGTCTGGTGCAATGGAACGACTTTGCAGAGGGCCTGAAAAGTTGCTGGCAAACAGAGCGTAAATACACACGCTGGCAAGAATGACAATCAGGCTCCACCCCATTGTCCGACGCACCGCCTCAACGATGAGCAAAAAACCGAGAATCGAAATGGCAAGCGCTTCGGTGGGGTGATAAAAAACGTTCTCCGAAAGCGTGGGGAATCGTGCCGCAAGCCAAACGCCAAATGCCATTGAAGCAAAAGCGGCAAGAAGTGAAAGCGAGCGCGGACCAGCTGGACGGGTCAGATAGGTCACGGTCATCGCCAGGGCCAATGCAACTATCAGTACTTGCTCAGAGTAGACACGCCAACCAATCCATAGCGGCGCCCCCGACGACCAAAAAATGGCCGTCAGGGTGATCAGGGCGGCGAGACAAGCTGTTGCCGCCTGAAGTCTGCCGCGAGCATTCTCAATCATGTTGCGAACAGCAGTCTGATCTACTCAGGCCAAACTCCCATTTCCTTATAGAATTTGATGGCGCCGGGGTGGTAGTTCAGGCCGACCGCCTTGGCCATGCCTTCTTTAGAGAAACCCTTCCAGAACGGGCCGCCGGCCAGCAAATCGGCCTCTTTGCTCCAAAGAGCCTTGACCGTTTTGTATACCATTTCCTCGGAGACGTCCTTGCCTGCAAAAAAAGTATAATCGAAGACGTTTACATTGGTCGGCTCGGAGATTCCTGGGATGCCGCTTTCTGCGTCCAGTTTCTGAAGGTAGGTCTGCGGCAAATACTTGCGCATCCGTTCCAGTGCTTCAGGACTGTCATCAAAGGACAAATATCTGATTCCGAAAGTTGCGTCGTATTCCCGGCTGTTGCCCGCGCCAACGACCACGATGGCGACATCGGCCGATCCCTCTGCGAAACTTGACCACATGCGCGGAAAGTTCGGAACCGAAACACCTTCAACCTGGTCGAGACCCATGTCGGCATTGGCGAAGTAGCCCTTGGTAACATAGTCTCCCAGAGCCTTGTCGGCGAACACCGGAACACGTTTGCCTTTGAGCTCAGCGACGGACTTGATATCGCTGTCCTTGCGAACAATGTAGGCATTGCGGAACGGCATAAGGGTAGCGACCATCTGAAGGTTTTCGTTTGGTCGTCCCTCAGACATACCGGTACCGTTGATCGCGTAAGTCAGTTGCACAACGTTAGCGATGCCAAATTCAATTTCGCCAGCATTCACAAGCGGAATGTAATCGGCGGTATTGGCAAGTTCCTGGGGGCGCATTTGTATTGGGCCGGCTTCGGAAATTGCGGCAGCCAAGGTTCGACCCACCTGGCTTGTCCCGCCTCGGGCCGTAGAACCGAGGGCGGCAATCTCTGCACTCGCTACTTCAGCGCTAAAGGTGAAAGCGGCCATCAAGACCGCGAGTAGTTTCATACGCATTGTATTAGTCTCCCAGTTTTCAGTTTAGTGTTTTTCAAACAATGGCCCGTGCCCGCCAAATTGATCCGTGATTTCCATTGCACGCAGCGCGTGCCAATAAGTCGCCGCATTGATCGCAACGAAAGGCTTTGCGTATTCCCGCTCCAATTCCACGCACAATGCGCACATCGACAGATTGGTTCCGACCTGTACGAATGCGTCGACATCGTCGCCGTCCATCTCGGCAACATGGGCGCGCAACTCGTCCTCTTGAACCTGGGCGATGGCGACCGGGCTTGAGCATTTCAGGCCGCGAAAGCGCACAACATCAAAGCCGCAATCCTGAAAGAACAGAGTGACGTTCTTGTCGGAAATTGGGAAGTAAGGAGAGATCACTGCAATTCTCTGCGCGCCGGACAGGTTCAGTGCCGCTTCGCAAGCGAAAGAACCCGCAGACACCTTGAGGCCGCAGTGGTCCGACAGCTCCTGCATACGTTTTTCTGAAGCTGCCCGGCCGTCCCAGAACATCAGCGCTGACATGCCCATGATGAGATAGTCCGGCTCGGAGGTGACGCATCGGTCCACAGCATCGTAAAGCGTTGCGCCGATTGCCTCGACCAGCGCCACAAACTCTTTATCGTTTCCCACGTGCATGTTCGGAACAAAGATCCGCCCGAAGTGATTGGTAACCCCTGTGACGCGGAAGTCGTCCATGTCCGGCTGAACAATTGTGTTAGTGGATGGTGCAACGACCGCGAACTTGCATCGCCATCCGCGCGCGTCTTTCGACATGTTGGACCCTCACTAACGTTTAGCCAATCCCGATAAGATAGCGAATCTGGCCATTCGTCAATAATTTGTCCGGACAAATTATTGACGTGTGTCGTCGGTCGCGCCTATGGATTGAGGAGAGATGGCCACGCGCCAGCAATCCCATGGAGACTGAAAATGGCTGATCCTGAATTGAAGCGGATGATTGATGCCGGGGAATTCATCAGCGCGCCAGGGGTGTTTGACATGATCTCGACGCTGGTTGCCGATCGAATGGGTTTCCATGCCCTCTATGTCACCGGATACGGCGTAGCCGCGTCCCATCTTGGCCTTCCGGATGCGGGTATCATGACCTATGCGGATATGGAGACCCGGGTCAGATGCATCGTTCAGGGATCAAATACCCCGGTTATCGCCGACGCAGACACAGGTTATGGAGGCCTTCTCAACGTGCGTCATACCGTACGAGGTTACGAGGCAGCGGGCGTCAGTGCCATTCAAATCGAAGATCAGGAATATCCTAAGAAATGCGGCCACACTCCGGGAAGACGGGTCGTTCCGTTGGAGAATATGGTCTCGAAGATCAAGGTCGCCTCAGACAGCCGCTCCAGCGCAGATTTTTTGATCATTGCCCGTACGGACAGCCGCACCAGTCTGGGTCTGGATGAAGCACTTCGCCGTGGCGAGGCCTTTGCAGAGGCCGGTGCCGACGTTGTCTTCATCGAGGCTCCTGAAACTGTCGAGGAAATGAAGACCATCAACGGGCGCATTGGCAAACCAACTCTTGCAAATATGGTATCAGGTGGCACAACACCGATCCTCTCTTCAGCCGAGCTTTCGAGAATCGGATTCGCCATCGGCATTCATCCAGCGCTCGGCTTTCTTGCTGTTGGTGCAGCCCTGAAGTCAGCCTATGGCGAACTTTCCGAAACCGGCGATGTTGCGGGTGCGAAGTTGGATGATTTTGGCGAGTTCAGCCGTTTGATGGGCTTTGAGGATGTTTGGGAGTTTGACCGTAAGTGGGCAGAGATCTAATCCTCGGCGAGCCCTATTCGCGTTCGATGGATGTATCGGTCACCGCCGTGATGCCAGTTGAAGGAAGAGATCAGAGGGCCTGATGCACTGACGTAGCGGCGTAGAATGCGAAGTGTGGGTGCACCCTCGGCAATTTCCAATGCATCTGCAATGTGACGTGGTGCAGGCAGTGCCTGTGATTCTTGCACGGCATGTTCGATTGCCTCACCCGCTGCACTCGCCAGTCCGGCGTAGATTGGCCCGGAATCACGAGCCAGATCGGGAGCGATTTCAGCAAAGTGGTCGGGTATGAAACATTCGACAAACGCCAACGGATCTCCGCTGTCGGTGCGGCGCAGACAGCTCAACAGCAGCCAGACCTCACCACTTTGCCCGCCGATGCGATTTGCCATGTCCGAATCCAGGATCGTTTTCTCTGTCTTTATGATCTCAAGATGTGTTTCAGCAGCGTATTGAGTGAGTTCGGAAACTGAGCGGTAGCTCTGAACAAAAACTCCTGTGGGCGCATCGCGCAGGACGCGCGTACCCGCGCCCTGCACCTTGGCGACCATTCCATCAAGTTGAAGGCGACGCAGCGCTTCGCGCACTGTGAATCGACTGACGTTGAATCGTCGGCACAACTCAGCCTCGCTCGGAAGCAATTCTCCGACGGGATAACAACCTGACGCGATGTCCTCGCGCAGCGCAGCGTTGATTTCGGCATAGCGCGGTGTTCGTGCCCCGTGTGTCGGGATAGTCATGATCTTTCCCAGTTCAGGCTACATCCTTCAGGTCGCGCAGCGACTGAATCATTGAAGAGCGCATGACATAGGCCAGATGCTGCTTCGGGTCGCTGACTGTCGCGCGCAATTTGTCGTGATGGGCACGACGTTTTTCCGGATCCGTTTCGTTCAAGAGCGCGCGATTGCGCAGAGCCTGTGCCTGAACCGTTTCGAGGGCAACCTTACGACGCTGACGCTCGTAGCGACCCATCAATTCGATCGGCTCGCCGCGCCACACCTGCGCCAGTTTCTCGGTTAGATTGACCGCATCATGAATACCACCGTTCATGCCCATGCCACCCAGAGGATTGTTCAGATGAGCGGCATCGCCCGCCAGGAAAACGCGACCATGTACATATGAGTCGGCAACCCGCTCGTGCACCCGATAGGCCGTCTTGTGGGCGATCTCGTATGGTTCGCCAGGCAGAACCGATTGCATGCGCTCTTCGATGCGGACAGGATCAAGGACGGCTTCGTCACTGAGGCTGGGATCGGTTGGAAACAGCACGCGCCAAAGAGTCGGTGTTCGCAGCAGTACAAACCATTCCTCAGGATCCGATATGTAGCAGATGTCTGCCAGCCCTGCGATTGCCCGATCGTAGCGGAAGGGGGTGGAAAGTGAGAGGAATATTTCCGGAATCGTCAGCCCAGGAAAAGCAACGCCGGTCGCCTTGCGCACTGCAGACCGAGCGCCGTCTGCCCCGATCAGATACGCGGCGCGGAACATTTCGGCTTCGCCGGTCTTTCGACGTGCCGTCACCGTCACGCCGTCGGAATCCTGCGCATATTCATCGACACTGATGTCGGTGATCAATTCGGCATCGGGTTCATCCTCCAGGCGTTGGCGTGCCGCTTCTGTCAGCTTCCACTGCTCCGCTTGCAGACGATATGGGTGGTCGGTTTCTGAAGCTAAAAGCCCAAGATCAAACGTTGCGATTTCGCCTTCCTGGCGGTCGCGGAATTGCCAATGCGGGCACTTAATCCCACGCTCGATTAAGCCATCAGCCAGGCCAAGATCTGACAGAAAATCCAGCGTTGGTGGGTGAAACGTGGATGCGCGCAGATCCACCGCCAAATCGGCAGATGCCTCAAGGACGGTGACGGGGATACCTTTCTCCAGCAGAGATACAGCAGCAACCAGGCCCACCGGACCGGCCCCTGCGATCAATACCCTTGCCTTGGATTCGGTCATTGTCGACTCCTGTTTCGTGCAACCGTACGGGAGCGGACCTTTCCGTCAAGAATAATTTGTCTGGACAAATCATGGACGGCGCACACAATGGCCTCATGAATCGAAAACTTGCTATTTTGGGGGCCGCTGGCGGAATTGGCCGTATTCTCACCGCCCGCTCCCTGGAAGAGGGCTGGGATGTCGTTGCACTCGATCTGCCGGCGTCGCTCGCTTCGCATCGCCTGCCATCGGAAGTTCGGACAGTGGAAGTCGATATCGGTCGCGCTTCCGACGTCGAAGCGGCTTTTGCAGATATCGGGCCGCTGGCTGGATTCGTGAACCTGGCCGGATTCATGTCACCCCACCGTGAGTTGGCCGATACTTCTCTCGACGATTTTGATGAAGTGATAAGTGGCAATCTGCGCGGCGCGTTTCTGGCCGCGAAAGCAGCTCTTCCGCACCTTCATGAAGGACGCGGCGCGATGGTGAATGTGGCGTCAGGCCTCGGCGCCCATGCCCGCCCCGGATTCGGCCCCTATGCCGCAGCCAAAGCGGGACTGATCAGTCTGACAAAAACGATGGCGCTTGAAGCTGCACCCGAAGTTCGGGTCAATGCCGTTGGCCCAAGTGTCCTCGATACCGCCTTTTTGCGGGGCGGTGAAGGCCGGACTGCTGTGGCAACCGCGCCAATTGACCTTCGGGCGGTGGCCAATGCAACGCCGCTTGGCCGCATTGCGATACCCGAAGATGTTGTCGGTCCTATACTCTTTCTTTTGGGGCCGGGAGCCCAGTTCATGACCGGACAGGTATTGTGGGTAAACGGTGGGAGCTACATGCCATGACGCACGATTCGTTGGTTGGGCGGGTTGTGCTTGTCACCGGCGGGTCACGGGGCCTGGGGAGGGAGATGGCTATGGCTCTGGCAGAAGCCGGGGCCCTGGTCGCGGTTACGGGGGCCACCTGGACTGATGCGTTGGAAGACACCCGGTCTGCCGTTGGAGGGCGGGCAATCGCTCTTGCCGCAGACGTCACTGACCCGGCTGCAGCGGCTCATGCCGTTGAGAAGACCGTAGCGACATTTGGTCGGCTCGATGTTCTGGTCAACAATGCCGGATTGGGCATGCGTAAGATTTCGGAAACTTTCAACACCGTGCCGACAAAGTTTTGGGAGGCTTCGCCGGAGGCCTGGGAAGCCATTGTTGACGCCAACATCAACGGTCCCTTTCTAATGGCCCGTGCGGCGATTCCGCAAATGCTTGCTCAGGGATTCGGAAAGATCATCAACATATCAACATCGGACCAAACTATGATCCGGCAAGGCTACTCGCCCTATGGTCCGACAAAAGCGTTTCTTGAGGCTGCGAGTCGTGTGTGGGCGGCTGAGCTCGACGGCACCGGGGTGGATGTCAATGTTCTTCTGCCTGGTGGGGCGACTGATACTGATCTGCTGCCACCGTCGCCAAATAAGCAAGGTGCTGACGGAAATCTGCTTTCGCCGCGCCTGATGCGTCGACCGATCCTGTGGCTCGCGTCCGATGCGTCGAACGGATTGACCGGTGGCCGGTATATTGCGCGCCTTTGGAATGAAGAGTCGCCAGAGACGGCTCGCGACGACACCGGCGAGAAACCGCGCATTATGTAGGCGCGCAGCTGTTCATATAATCAATAGCGTCGCTGGTAGCGATGAGGTCGGCGTATTTTGCGCTCATGTCGAACAAGTTCGCCTCGTGGGGCTCGCTTGCCCGGTCTCCACACGCCTCATTTGCAACGAGCGTGACAAACCCGGACGATATGCTGTCAATGCAGGTTGCCCGTACACAGCCCGAGGTCGTGAGGCCACCAATGATAAGTGTATCGACCTTCATAAAGTGAAGCGTAGCGGCAAGCGACGTACCAAAAAACGCACTTGGGTATTGCTTGGTAATCATCAGGTCATCTGGACCGACGCTAAGCCCTTTAACGAGGCGCTGTGTGTCGCGACCCGCCTCAAAGCAGGAAAGAGCGGGCACCTTGGCATAGAAGGCCCCGCCATCACTGCCGCCTGGTTGGTATTTTACTTCGGTAAAGATGACAGGGACTGAAGCTTCGCGTGCCGATGCTGCCAGTCTGATCGCATGATCCCGCGCTGAGACGCATCCCTCACCACCGAAGAGTGGTGCATCGGGATCGAAATAGGCCTCGGCGAAATCGACGAGCAATAGGGCAGGGCGGGCCCCGGATTTTTGCCTGGCGTGGTAGCCGGCCTTATCGTAATTCTGCTCCAGCGTGTCACTCATCGAAAACTTCTCCGTGCAGTCTTGCCAAAAAGCTCTTCGGTTGACTGCTGTTTGTCCAGCTTTTTTTGTGCGGCCCCGTTCCTGCCGTTTCGGCTTACTTGTCACCCCTTATGCCGCAGGACAAAGTCCAGAGCCAGCATAACGCCTGGAGCACGTTGGCGGACTTGTCATGATCGTTCGGCATGCGGATCAGCATTCTCTAGTGGCCAGACAAACCAATTCTGTGCAATCTTTTCCCGGCCCGGCAATTCCTATGCGGGCTGGACACCTAAGCAAGATATTCTGGGCGAGGACGTGGATGCAACGGATCACTGCAGAGGAGGCCGCGGGGTTGGTTCAGCCTGGCATGTGGCTCGATTACGGCGCTATTTTCAGCCAGCCCGATGTGTTTGACGCGGCTCTCGCGAAGCGCAAGAACCAATTGCATAACGTGCGGATACGTTCCTGCCTGACGGTCCGGCCGCGCGCCGTGCTTGAGGCCGATCCGGAGGGTGTCGTGTTTCAATGGGTGAGTCTTCATTTTTCGAGCTACGACCGAAAGATGCATGACATTGGACGCTCGAATTACCTGCCGGTCAATCTGGGCGAAATCCCCGATTACTACCGACGCTTCATCGATCCGGTCGACATTCTCATCGTCAAAGCACGACCAATGGATGCACAGGGAAATTTCAACCTCAGTGCAGCGACACTTTGGCTGCGCGCCATCATCGATCGCGCCCGTGTCGTCATCGTTGAAGAGACGACGGGAGTTCCGCACGTGATGGGAGAGGGCGTATCCATTCATGAGAGCGAGATTGACTACGTCATAACAGGAGACGATGCTCCGGCGCCGGAATTGCCTAATCCACCACCGACTGATGTCGACCAGGCCGTCGCGCGACTGATCATTGGCGAGATTGAAGATGGCGCGTGTTTGCAAATCGGGATCGGTGGTATGCCGAACGCAGTATGCAGTCTTCTGCAGGAGAGCAACGCGCAAGACCTTGGTGTTCACACGGAAATGCTGACAGACGGCATTGTCGATTTGTATCGAGCGGGTCGGGTTACGGGTGCGCGCAAGCAATTGAATGCGGGAAAAGTGGTCTCCACATTCGCGCTGGGATCGACTCGTCTTTACGAAACGATCGACCGCAATCCGGACTTCGAATTTCACGCGGTGGACTACACCAATCTGCCGCAGAATATTATGCTCAACGATAATGTGGTCGCGATAAACAACACGACTCAGATCGATCTTACAGGTCAGGCAGCATCGGAAACGGACGGTCATCGCCATTTGACCGGTACTGGGGGGCAGGCGCAGTTTGCCCGCGGAGCTTATGCATCAAAGGGTGGTAAGTCCTTCATTTGCCTCGCATCAACCTTTCAGCGAGGCGAGGAAACCCGCAGTCGCATCGTCCTTAGTTTGACGCCGGGAAACACCGTAACAACAACCCGGGCTGATATGATGTATGTGGTGACCGAGTACGGGATCGCCAATCTCAAGGGAAAGTGCACTGCCGAACGAGCCCAGGCGCTCATCGAACTTGCTCACCCGGGTTTCCGCGAAAGTCTTGAACGAGAAGCCTATGACAACGGGTTGATCCCACGCGGCTTCTTTGCGGCCGCTCCGTAGTCTTTTCTACCGGTGCTGAATGCTCCCATGCGACAACCGGTAAAATGACTTAACCCGGCAATGCCTAAAGGACATCGCTGACCGAATTGCGACGGCCGGCAACACTCCAGTCTGAGCAGCAATCTTCAACTGATTGTATCGATGCGGGAGATTTTTTTCTTAAACTGTTCGGTGACTTGTCGGGCATCGCCCAGCACTTTTTGATGTTCCAGCGTTTGCGAGCGGCGGTCTGTGACCACCCATTGTCCGTCAATCATCACATCCAACACATCGCTTGGGCTGGCTGAGAATACCAGAGCTGCGTAAATGTCAAAAATTGGGTTCATTCGCGGGGCATCGAGAGAAACCCGAATAAGGTCAGCGTGTTTGGCCTGCTCAATCGAACCGATCTTGTCGGCCAATCCGAGCACCCGGGCCCCTTCAATTGTTGCCATTTGTACTACATCGCGAGCCGGTAAGCACGCTCTGCTTTGGCCCAGAAGTTTTGCAAACATGGAAGCGGGTGCGAGTTGAGAAAACAGGTCCAGTGTGTTGCCGCTCATCGGGCCATCACTGGCAAGGCCAACCGGCAGGCCGCTTTCGCGCATGGCCTCGACCGGTGCTATGCCACGGCCAGCTTTTGCGTTCGATCGCGCATTATGTGCGACACCGATCTTGCGTTCAGCCATAACTTCTATTTCTTCGGGGGTCAGTTCCAGACAATGAGCCATGATAGCGCCCGAGCGCAGGATTCCTGCCTTGTCGGCCAACGCAACGGGGCGCATTTGGTGGTTTTTTTCACACCAGGCCAGTTCTGATTTCATCTCGGCCAGATGCATCTGAATTTTTACATCGGGATGGTCAGCGGCATATTGACCAACACGCTCCATGACTTTCGGGCCCGTAGAGTAGGGGGCGTGAGGGGCAATCGAAGCGCTTATCCTGTCGTGGTGGCGGAACTCTTCCCGGAGGTCATCAACCAACCCAAATCCTTCATGAAAAGTATTGTGGTCCGGCGGATCGAAATCTGCCAGTGTCTGTCCAACCACGCCCCGCATCCCTGCTGCGTCAAGCGCGCGGCCTACATGCTGTTCAAACCAGTACATGTCGGCGACGGTGGTGACACCGCCGAGCATCATTTCCAATGCTGCCAGGTTTGACCCTACCCGCACAACATCTGGTGTGATGGCCTCTTTCTCCAGCGGCAGAATATAACGGTACAGACGGTCGTCCACATCTTCGCCCAAGCCGCGAAAGAGGGTCATGGGCATGTGACAATGGGTGTTGACCATGCCCGGCATGATGAGATCACCGTTCACATCGATGATTTCGTCCGCGGCTTTGTGCATGTCGGGTACGGGACCATCACCCATGGCTGCAATATGGGCGTCTTCAACGACAATCCATCCGCACAGGTGCTCGTCGAAAGTCTCGTTCATTGTGAGTAAGCGAGCGTTGTGGAGAAGTGTTCTCATGGCTTCGCCGTTCCCAAAAGCAAAAAGCGAAGAGCTTGACAATGAGCTGGAATCGCTGATTAATCGTTTAATCAATGTAGGGGATCGGTTCTGACAAATCAAAAGCAAATTGCCCGCGACCTTGGTATTTCTGTGGCAACGGTGTCCAATGCCTTAACCGGCAAAGGGCGTGTTTCTGCCGATGTTATTGATTTGGTGACTTCCCGTGCTCAGCAGTTGGGCTATGTGCCAAGCCCTGCAGCCCGAGCCCTAAAAACAGGCCGGAGCGGCATTTTGGGTTTGGTTATGCCCGACATAACCATGCAGGCGTTCCCCGAATTTGCCGAAGGTATGGAAGCTGAAGCGGATAAATCCGGATTTGGTGTGCTTGTTGCCAACGCACGTGGCCACGAGGCCGGGCAGGCCAAGGCGATCAATCAACTGATCCAAAGAGGAGTAGACGGCATTGTGCTGATCCCTTTGCGCAGGACGACACCCGATATTCCGTATTCCCTGCCGGTGGCGGTAGTCGGTACACCAGATGATCCTCAAAACACTGTGTCGGCAAATCATCGCCAGGGGGGCTCATTGGCTGCAAAAAGTCTTTTGGATCTGGGTCATAGAAATTTTTTGCTGCTCGGTGAGGATGCCGGTTCACGCGTACAGTCCGACCGGATCGCCGGCATGATCGACGAATTGGCGGACCATGCCACCTACGAAACATCCTGGGCTGGGCAAGATTTTTCTGAGATCGTTGCCCGACACCGGGGAGGCATGACAGCTGTGTTGACGGTCTCAGACCTGCTGAGTCTGCGGATCGTAACAGAGGCGGCAAGAAATGGCATAAGATGTCCCGAGGACATCAGTGTGATCGGCTTTGATGATCTGCCCCTGGCACAAGCCATGCGTCCGACGCTCTCTTCTGTTACTTCTGACATTCCTGAAATCGCGGCCAGAGCCGTAGCCTATTTAAGTGCTGCCATCCGACAAGACAGTCATTTGCCAGACCCGACGACGGTATCGATGTTCCTCAAGGTTCGCGAATCTGTGGCACCTTTTCATTGCCTTCCCGAAATCCAGCCCCTCGAAAACAAAACAAGGAGATCAATATGAAAGTCCTTCTCGCTCTTACCACCGCTCTTTTCCTGACGTCAGGCGTGGCCCAGGCCGCAGATAAAAAGCTCACAATTTCGGTATACTCGTTTGCGCAGGATGCCTTTAAGAAGGCGCTCTACGATCCCTTTGAAAAGATCTGCAATTGTGAACTCGTTGTCGAAACCGGCAACAGTGTTGAACGCATGGCCAAAATCGAGGCCAATGCCGCAAATCCTGTTGTTGATATGGCCGTGATGTCTTCTCATGACGCTCTTGCCCTGGCGCGCAAAGGGTTGTTGCAGCCGCTCGATACATCAAAAATTCCAAGCCATGCAGACCTCTACAAATCTGCGCAGGATCCCATCGGTAACAACATGGCTGTTGGATATGGATTCTACGCAACGTCCATCGTCTATCGTTCAGACCTGGTTGAAATCGACAGCTGGGCGGACTTGCTCTCCGAGAAAGTCAAAGGCCGGGTCGCCTTGCCGAACATTACCGGCACCCAGGGTCCGTTGACTCTGCACATGCTGAGTAAAGCACTGGGTCACGAGGGGATCGACTTTTCAAAAACCATCGACGCAATTGGAGAGAAGAAAGAAGACATCGTCACCTTCTATGGCCGCTCATCGCAGCTGGCACAGCTGATGCTGCAGGAGGAGGTCATTGCCGCCCCGGTCGGACGCTTCGCCTGGAGCCGTTTCTCGGGCGCAAAATTCCCGTTCAAATGGGCCGAACCCAAAGAGGGGCAAACCGGCGGTATGAACGTTATGTTGATGACGAAGGGAAACGGCAATGAAGAGCTCGCCTATCAGTTTATGGAGTATTGGCTGTCGAATGAAACCCAGACGCGGATTGCGGAGATGAAGCTGGACAGTCCGGCGAACGCCAAAGTGGTTGTGAGCGATGAAATTGCCGAAAGCCTGACCTATGGCGCCGAGCTCATTAATTCTCTGAACATGCTCGATTCCGGCGCCATCATCGACAATCGCGATGGCTGGGTCGAACGCTGGAACGAGAAGGTTGTGAACTAGAGCGCGCAATCACCGTCTTCCGGCGCTGCCTGCGGTGGCGCTGGAAACAGTGATTCTGGAGGCAGTCTATGTTCCAAAACAACAGGGAGGGCTTGGCACTTGCACTGCCGGCTGCTGTGTTCACGGCGGCCCTGTTCCTTCTGCCTGTTGGAATATTGCTTTCAGAAGCTTTCCAGGTTGACGGCCAATGGTCACTCCAGGGTTACTTCGATTTTGCAGCGAAGCCACTCAATCAGGTGGTTTTCCTGCGCACCTTAAAACTTGGTTTTCTTGTTGCGTTTGTCAGCGCGATAATCGGTTACGCTGCCGCCTTTTGCATCGTGAATCTGGATGGAAAACACCGCGGAAGGGTGTTCGGACTCGTTGTGCTCCCCCTGATGATATCTCCCGTTGCCCGCACCTATGCGTGGATCGTCATTCTGGGACGCACCGGCATCGTCAACGATGCGATCCAGGGACTGGGTTTGAGTGACACCCCCATTCGTCTTCTGTTCACTGAGACAGCTGTGTTTCTGGGCCTGCTTCAACTGTTCTTACCGCTGATGATTATTTCTCTGGTGAGTGCCATGGAGAACCTCCCAAAAGATGTGGTGCCTGCTGCCCGTGTGCTTGGTGCCAACTGGCTGCAGGTGTTCACAAGAGTGATTTTGCCGTTGACCAAAGACGGGTTGGTGTTGGGCGGCACCCTGGTTTTTACAGGTTCCCTCACCGCTTACATCACTCCTGCAATACTTGGTGGTTCGAAGGTGCTGATGTTGGAGACGCTGCTCTATCAGCGGGTCAATGTGGCCAATGATTTCGTTTCCGCCGGCATCATTGCAACGATCCTGATTGTGATGAGTTTCGGGGCCAATCTCCTGCTCAAACGCATTTCAGCGGCAAGGTCTTAATATGACCGGCACCTGGGCGTCACGCTTGATCATTGGCCTGACACTGACCTTCCTGATTGGTCCGTTCTTTATTATTATTGCCGCGGGTCTGTCTGCCGGCGACTTTTTGGCCTTTCCACCGGACGGCCTATCGCTGAAATGGTATCTCAAGGTCTTCGAAGTCGAGAGCTTCAGAGAAAGCTTTGCACTGTCGATGTTCCTGGCGGTGTTCGGTACAATTGCGGCGCTCATTCTTGGCGTGCCTGCCGCATACGCTATCAGCCGCTACCAAATCCCCTATGGCGAGACGATCAAGACAATTGTCGCGGCGCCCATCATAGTTCCTGGAATAATCGTTGGATTAGCTTTGTTGCGCTATCTGGTCGTTCCGCTCAATTTCACAATTACATTGGCTCTCTTTCTGGCTCACACTGCACTCGTCCTTCCCTATGCCGTTCGCGTTGTGTCTTCCAGTTTGAACAATCTTCGAAGCGACATGGAGGAGGCAGCTGTCCTGCTTGGATGCAGTCGTCTCGGCGCCTTTTTTCGTGTCGTGCTTCCTAACATTCAGTCAGGCGTTCTGGCCGCTTTCATTCTGGGCTTCGTAACAAGCTTCAATCAGGTACCCGTGTCGCTCTTTCTGTCTGGCCCGGGCGTCCGCACATTGCCCATCGATATGTTGTCCTACATGGAAATCACCTATGATCCCTCTGTCGCGGCATTGTCAGCTCTGTTGGCGCTCATGTCTGTGGTGATAGTCTTCGTCGCCGAAAAATTTCTGGGATTTTCCCGATATGTCTAGCGCTTTCGTCTCTCTGCAAAATGTGTCCCTTGCCTACGGGAAAACTGTCGTCGTCCCCGATCTCAGATTGGATATTCGAAAAGGGGAGCTTGTGGCGCTGCTCGGTCCGTCGGGTTGTGGAAAGACAACCACCATGCGGGCTATTGCCGGACTGATGTCGCTGCATGCAGGCAGCATTTCGATTGACGGTGTCGACATGAGTCGAACGCCGGCAAACAAGAGGGGTGTTGGCTTGGTTTTTCAGTCCTATGCGCTGTTCCCGCACCTGAACGCCTTTGAGAATGTGGCGTTTGGCCTGCGTCTGAAAAAACTCCCGAGAACCGAAATCATTGGGCGGGTCGAACATGGCTTGAGCACTGTCGGCCTTTCTCATCTTGCCCAGCGAAAGCCTGCGGAAATGTCGGGTGGACAACAGCAGCGCCTTTCGCTCGCCCGATCTCTTGTTATGGAGCCGAAGGTTCTTTTGCTCGATGAGCCCTTGTCAAACCTCGATGCGCGACTGCGTCTGGAGATGCGCACGGAACTGCAACGCGTCCAGCGCGATACGGGTATCACAATGATTTTTGTAACCCACGATCAATCCGAAGCGTTGGCCCTGGCTGACCGGATTGTCTTGATGAAGGATGGCGTCATTGAACAACTCGGTACAGCGGACGATTTGTACAACCGGCCCGAAACCGAGTTTGCAGCCGACTTTTTTGGTTTTGAAAACATATTTGAAGTCTCCGGCTCGAGCATCAGGGGACCACAAGGCAGTGTTTCAATCAGCTTTACGGCGAAGGCCGGCCATCTGGCATGGCGGCCGGGAGCCGTGAAAATCGGCAGCGGTCCGCACAAAGCAACCGTTCGCGGCGTTGCCTTCGCCGGAGAACATCGGGAATATGTCTTCGACACCGGGCTGGGACAGATCAAGGCTTCGGCACCGGCTGGTGAACCGGCATACGAGCTCGGTGCGAGCCTGTCATTTGACCTGCCGGAAGATGGTGCGCTTTCTATTCCGGCGAAAAACTAGCAAGGCAAAATTATGTCAGCAGGGCAGGGCAAACAATCTGAATTGAACGACCCGGACCAACGCAAGCGAGCGGTGCGTGCGGCCCAGGGAAATGAGCCTTTTGATGTCTTGATCGTCAACGGAACCGTCGCCGACATGGTGACCGGTCAACTGCGCAAGGCCGATGTCGGGATTGTCGGGCCAATGATCGCCAGTGTTCATCCCACGTCTTCACGAGACGATGCCACCGAGATAATCGACGCCAATGAGTGTATTCTTTCACCCGGCCTGATCGACATGCATATGCATATTGAAAGCTCGATGGTGCTTCCCGGCGCTTATGCGAGCGAGGTTTTGCCGCGCGGTGTGACGACACTGGTTTGGGATCCGCACGAGTTCGGCAACACCTGCGGCACGTTGGGCGTGGAGTTTGCAATTCAATCGGCTCGCGACAACCCGTTGCATGTTTTGACACTGGCGCCGTCCTGCGTGCCCTCAGCTCCTGGTTTTGAAACAACCGGCGGCGACTTTGCTCCGGAGGTTGTCGCCTCGTTGCTTGCCAACCCGGATATTCATGGGGTTGCTGAGGTGATGTCCATGCAAGCCGTGCTCGACGGTGACGATCGGATGAGCAAAATCGTTCAGGCCGGTCTCGACGCGGGCAAACGGGTTTGCGGTCATGCGCGTGGACTGAACGGCAAACCTCTGAATGCGTATCTGGCGAGCGGCGTGCAAACTGATCACGAACTGACTTCAGGCGCTGATCTCGTTGAGAAATTGCAGGCCGGTCTCACTATTGAGTTGCGCGGTTCGCACGATCATCTGCTGCCGCAATTTGTGGAAGAACTGAACAAGCTGGGCGCGCTGCCTCAAACCCTGACTCTGTGCTCCGACGATGTTTTCATAGACGATCTGGTCGAAGCCGGAGGCCTCGATGATGTTGTCCGCCGGCTGGTGAAATACGGACTGAATCCGATCTGGGCGTTACAGGCGGCGACCTTCAATGCGGCCACACGGTTGGGGCGAAACGATCTGGGGTTGATCGCGCCTGGCAAACGCGCCGACATAGTGGTCTTCGACGATCTGATTTCATTTGCAGCGCAGACGGTTGTCATCGATGGACGATGCGTTGCAAAAGACGGTGCACTGCTTTCAAAGCCGAAGGCCACAAATGTTCCCGCGGCGATGCTGCGCACCATGGATACCGAACCCGTGAAGGCCGCCGACTTCAGGGTTTCGGCATCAGGCACTGAAGTAGAAATTTCCACGATTGAAAAACCTCGCTTCACTCAATGGGGGAGCAGGTCAGTGGATCTGGAGGACGGTTTTGCTGTTTCTCCGCCCGACTTGATCAAGATGTCCATCATCAATCGCTTCGGCAAAAAGCAGCCACCGCGTGTGGCCTATCTTGGTCAATGGGGCCGGTGGCGCGGCGCTTTTGCAACCACCGTGTCCCACGATTCTCATAACCTCACGGTTTTCGGTGGCAATGAGGAAGACATGGCGCTGGCGGCCAATGCGGTGATAGCGAATGGAGGAGGACTGGCGGTCGCTTCGCAAGGGCAGATACGGGCGGAATTGGCGCTGCCCATTGCTGGCCTTGTCAGTTCTGCTCCTTCCAGCCAACTCGCTGAGAAGTTTTCTCAAATAAGAAAAGCGATGGATGAGGTTGTTGATTGGCAACCACCTTATCTCGTTTTCAAAGCTTGCTTTGGTGCTTCACTGGTTTGTAACGCAGGACCACATTTAAGCGATGTGGGCATCGTGGATACCGAAAAGGGCATCATTTTGGAAACACCAACTGATACCCACCCAGAGCCACGCCACCAGAACACCTAGAACGGGCTAAAGCAGTCCGACAGTGCATCGGATCAGCGTTGTCATCTTGCTGGGTCCGGTCATCGAGGCACGCGCAATTTCTCTCCCGGAGCCGACCTGCTGGTTCCTGGTCCTCTGCTGTATTTTCTGCAACCTGCAACCTTTGGCTTTTTGTTCCAGCATCGATCGGGCTGGATTGGTTAATCAGGTGTGCTGATGCGCACTTCTTTCGAGGGATGGTGAAGGTAGTTTTTGGAAGAATACCTGGAAACCCGGAAATTCTGAGAGTCAGACCTGGAGGAAAATCATGGCACAGGCAGTCATTGGCTGGAAGTTCCCGCTACATTCAGATCTGACTGATCTGGATGGGCTCATCCTGGATCAGGAGGCCGCTATTCCACAGGATTCAGCGGCATATGAGATACTGAAGATGCTCAGCAAACCGGATGAAGAACCCAGGGAAGAAAGACACATAGAGGCTGACCCTTCACACTCATGGCGGCGCGCCAGGCAGAAAATGGTTCAGTGTTAGGGGCAGGGAGCGCACTGGCAGGCAGCCACCTCGATTTCGACATTGCAAAATGTTCCGCTTTTTGATCCCGTGATTACTTGTTTAAGTCGCGCTCCAGGATTTCTGCACAGACTTCCAACTGCTGTAAGATCACCGGCAGTTTTACGGCATCGACAGCGAGACTGAATCTGGTGTTTGCAGGTTGAACAATGAGCAGGTTTTGTTCTTTGAGGAGGGTGAGTTCTTCCGACGTCAATGGCCGGTCAGTTCTCAACGCGAAATCGAGTTTTGCTTCGGCGGGCACCGTGACTTGCTTTCCACCGGATGGAATGAGACTGACCTTCTGCTTATCCCCCACGCGAAAAACACCCGGCCAGAAATAGGCATCTATCGAAACGCCGGGATTTGATGGATCGTAGGAAAACCAAAACGACATGTAAGGCGCATGACTCGTTTCAATGATCGGGCGATTGCTGGCCCTGCATTTTTTCTTTTCACTCCAAACAGTCCAGGAACCATCCTGGTACCAAAAATAGGTGGCGGCATTCGCCTTGCTGCAAACCAAGAGCGCCAGACAAAGAACGGAAAAGAACTTTCTCACGACAAGCCTCCCTAACGAAGAAATAGTCCTCCGGCCGGATGCTGACGTCAAGTCACGGTCGCCACATGTCCAGCCAGTGCCTCTATGCACTGCAAAGCGAATGATCTCTGAGCTGGTTCAGAAAGCCGGCCTGAAGCGGGCTTTCCCTGATACTGTCGCGACGTCTGCTGCCGATTTCAAATCTGGATCCTGATGACACAACAGACGCATTGCAGGAAGGTTGATTGACTTGGACATGCCGTTGCCGCTTTCATGGCGGGTGTTGCCCCCTTTCCGGTCAACAACTGCTGTATTCACCGAAAGCCAGCGGAGGATCACAATGCGCCCACTGCTCGTGCTGCTGTTCTGCAGCTTGTTCTGCAACCAGGCGGTCGGAGAAGAAGTTCCAGGCCCCTTTGCATCGTTTGATCGGGCCAGCGCCGAGGTTCTGAACGATCCGCATGATCTGGTGATCGGCCCCGATGGGCGCCTGTATGTGGCGGACAAGTTTGGCGCCGGCATCGCCGTGATGGACGCTGAGACTCTCGAGCTTATTGAGGTAAGGGAAAACGGGAACCTGCCTGGTGTCCACGACATCTCATTCGGATCCGATGGCAGGGCCGCAATAGCGGTTACTGGTCTCGGCGCGGTGCTGGTTTTTGACCGATTTGCCATCGGGGCCTCTAAGCCGACACAGATACTCAAAGCAAGCGGTACCGAGGGGGCGCTTGTCCACACCAATGGACGCATCTATGCGATGGCGGGTGGTACCGGCACATTGCTGGCATATGAAAACGGCAATGTCGTTGCCTCAACCGAGGGGCATTTCGGTGCCCACGATGTTGCAGAAGGCCCCGATGGCAGTATCTGGGTGGCCGACAATTTTAACAGACGGTTGGTCAGGTATTCTCCTGAGTTGAAACAACTGCAGATCATTGACCACGCCAAATTCGGATTTGCTGGTCCGCGCTATCTTGACATTGATGAGTTGGGACGACTGATCGTTGCCGATCAGGATGCACATCGCGTTTTGATGATCGATCCCAATGGGGAGGACGGTGGAAGCCTTGTCGGTGTCATTGGCACAGGAGTACCCGGCAAGGGACCAAACCTCCTCGACGATCCGGAAGGTGTGGCAGTCCACGGCAACCGGTACTATTTTTCTGACTCCGACAACAACCGGATTGTCCGATATAGCGTTGTTACAAATTAGTGTTCGAGGGACCGTAAAAATCCTGGATCTTCAGTTCACCCAGGACAGGGCAAAACCGAAAACCATTCCATCAACCATCCGGGCCTGGTCGAGGTTCCAGATGTCTGAAAAGCCTTCGACGCAATGCATCAGACTTGGCGTCGTGCTTTGCTCATAATTGCCGTTCAGGTCGACGTGTCTGGCCCTGAGTTCCGGGCCAATTTTTGAATCGGCTTCAGCTACGGGTGGCCGCTCGCGTTCTGGTCTTGAGATCGCGGAGAGTCTTGAGTTCCAAATCGGTTGGTGGCGGGGTTTCTTCCAGTTCGCTGTCATATCGGACCGACCAGCCGCAGGTTTCCTGAACCTCTTTGCAGGTGACGCCGGGATGTAGGCTGCGGACGACGAACTCTTTGGTTTTGCTATCAGGTGTCCAGATGGCCAGATCGGTGATCAGTAGAGTTGGTCCCTTTGTTTTGATACCCAAACGCTGACGATGGTCACCCCCCTCGCCGTGGCCAAAGCTGGTGAAAAAGTCGATCTGGTCCACCATTCCACGCAGGCTTTGCTTCATCGTCATATAGACTTGGGCCGACGATGAGGCGATTTCCGGTGCTCCACCACCTCCTGGCAAACGGGTCTTGGGAGCGGCATAATCGCCAATAACTGTAGTGTTGATATTGCCGAACATGTCCATCTGCGCTGCACCCAGAAATCCGATTGTTACGCGTCCGCCTTGCAACCAATAGCGAAACATTTCCGGTACACTGACCGTGGTCAACGCAGTCTCGCACAATTCTCCGTCACCAATGGAAAGCGGAAGTACGCCCGGTTCGGTGCCGATCGTACCGCTTTCGTAAATAAGCGTGATGTCCGGCGCGTGGGTGAGGCGCGCGATATTGCAAGCCGCCGAAGGTGCACCGATACCGACGAAGCAAATGTCTTCATTGGTCAGCGCCCGGGATGCGGCGATAGTCATCATTTCGTCCGGCGTGAAGGCATTGCTCATTTTTCCAATCCCTCGATGCGCTTCGCGAAATCATCCGGCGATGCGGTCAGCACATTCTTTTCCATCCAAACGGCAAACACATCGCGGTCCGCTGCGATTTTGTCCCATTCAAGATAGGCGGCATTGTCACGATCATAATGGCCGTGGGCGTAGGACGGATGTGCACCACCGCGTACCACACAAATTGCGCTGACCGTCCAATGAGGCAGTACGGTCGCATTGGGGTGGCTATCCAAATTGTCCACCACTTCCTCAACCGTGACGATGGCGGCTTTTGCTGACAGAACGGCTTCCTTTTGGATGCCCACTATACCTTCGATCAGAACATTTCCCTTTTTGTCGGCCTTCTGCGCGTGGATGAACGCGACATTCGGTTGCAATGCAGGAACGGCTGCGAGTTTTTCGCCGGTGAACGGACAAGTGACAGACTTGATGTTGGGACTAACATCCTTCAACCCCGCGCCGAGATAGCCCCGGAAAATCGAGCACGGCAGACCCGCCGCACCCGCCTCGTAAGCATTGGCCATCGCGGCGTGGGAATGCTCCTCAATCTCCAAAACCTGCGGCCAGCCGTTCTCAACGGCATCACGAAAACGGCGCAACAGACCGACGCCGGGATTACCGGCATAGGAAAACACCATCTTTTTCACCCGGCCAAGACCGACAAATTGATCGTAAACGATGTCCGGCGTCATGCGGATCAGGGTCAGGTCTTTCATACCCTGTCGCATGACTTCGTGGGCTGCTGCATGGGGAATGAGATGCGTGAAGCCTTCGAAAGCGAGACTCATGCCGTCTTTCACATGCCTCCTAACTGCTTCTTCTAAGGCGAGGAACTCTGCCATTGTTGTCATGCGGCCTTGTCTTCTGTGAGGACGAAATCAAACGGGGCCATAAATTTGGTATCGCCACCAGGATTTTCTTCGAAGGTCGAAATCAACGACTCCTTCACACCAAATACAGCGTCTGATGTAAGATATTGATCATCGTCGACGAAAGTATGCGTCACCACTGTTTGATAGCCCGGCGCACTGACGATGTAGTGCATATGCGCCGGACGATTGGGGTGACGACCAAGATGGCCCAGCAATTGCCCTACTGGGCCATCGTCAGGGATTGGGTATGAGACGGGTTTCTGTCCCTTGAAGTTGTACGCGCCATCTGCGCCGGTTCGGAAGACTCCGCGATTGTTGTACAACGGTTGAATGTCTGGTTGCTGAACATCGTAGTATCCGTCTTCACTGTCGGACCAGACATCGATCTTGGCGCCCTCGATTGGGTTCCCCTGCGTGTCCCGAACG
>CALIOE010000098.1 GCA_938044775.1 uncultured Rhizobiaceae group bacterium | reverse complement strand
CTTTGACGACACCATCAACGAGCTGACAGCTCCTATTGCATCGGCCGTTGGCAGTTTTGTTTTCTTCAAGATACCGGTTTTCGGGGCGCAACTTCCGCTGGTCGTTCTATGGCTGGTGGCCGGTGCGGTATTTTTCACCTTCTATATGGGTTTCGTGAATGTACGGGGCTTCAAACATTCAATTGAACTGGTTCGCGGTGACTATGCCGACCCGGACAGTCCGGGCGAGGTCTCGCATTTTCAGGCGCTTGCCACAGCAGTGTCGGGAACCGTCGGCATCGGCAATATCGGTGGAGTAGCGGTTGCGGTGACCGTGGGTGGTGCCGGAGCAACTTTCTGGCTGATTGTTGCCGGATTTCTTGGCATGTCGACCAAATTTGTCGAGTGCACGCTGGGCGTTAAGTACCGCAATGAAAACCCAGACGGCTCCGTCTCGGGCGGGCCGATGTACTACATGCGGAAAGGCTTTGAAGAGCGGGGCATGGGAGGATTCGGCCGGTTCATGGGCACTTTCTATGCGATTGGCATCTTTGTCGGTGCGCTCGGGATCGGCAATATGTTCCAGTCTAATCAGGCCTATGTGCAACTCAATACGGTTGCCGGTGGCGCGCTGGATGGACTGGGTTGGCTTGTCGGACTGCTCCTGGCTGGTGTTGTCTTTATGGTGATCATCGGAGGCATCAAGTCGATCGCTCGTGTCACCGAGAAAATTGTGCCCTTCATGGCGGTTTTCTACTGTGTTTTTGCGATTATTGTGATCCTGATGAACTTTGCTTCAATCCCCGCGGCTATTGGCAACATCTTTTCCGGCGCTTTCACAGGCGCAGGTGTACAGGGTGGTGCTCTTGGAGCTCTGATCATCGGGTTCCAGCGTGCGGTTTTCTCAAACGAGGCAGGCATTGGTTCGGCTTCGATTGCACACGCTGCTGTGCGGACGCCCGAGCCAGTCACAGAAGGCTATGTTTCGTTGCTCGAGCCGTTCATCGATACGATTGTCATCTGCACGATTACGGCGCTGGTCATCGGCACCAGCCAGGTTGCAGACCCCAATTTTGCCGGCGATGCTACGGGCGTTGCAATGACGTCGGCGGCATTTGAACGCCAGATCAGCTGGTTCCCCCTGCCGTTGGCATTTGGTGCGCTGTTGTTTGCCTTTTCCACGATGATCTCGTGGTCCTATTACGGGCTGAAGGGATGGACGTACTTGTTTGGCGAAGGCCAGATGGGTCAGACGGTATATAAACTGATCTTTTGTGCGTTTGTTGCCATCGGTTGCATGGTTCAGCTCGGGCCAATCCTGGACATCTCGGACGCATTGGTCTTCCTGATCTGTGTTCCTAACATTCTCGGATTGTACTTCCTGGCTCCAATCGTAAAACGCGAGATGACGAGTTACATGGCGCGTCTGAGCAGCGGGGAGATCAAGAAGTATTCACACTAGCAAACATGGCGAAAGGCAACGGACCTGCCTTTCGCCCATGCTCCAGCAAAGTCGGTTCTGGCACTGTGCTTAGCGCAATATACCCCGCGCTCCGATGTTGAGGCTACACACTGAGCGAAACAGAAGCTATTGCTCCACACCCGCTGCGTGAGCCAGTACATGCAGGCCAGCTACAAGGTCGACCTCGTTCGTGTTTTCTGAGAACGCATGACTGACGCCGCCGATTGAGGGCACAAACAGCATGGCCACAGGCATCAGGCGCGCCACATTTGTGGCATCGTGCAGAGCTCCAGATGGCATCCGTCGCCAACGCCCTGGTGCAATGGTCTCTGCACCAGCCTCCAGCCGGGCGCGCAAGGCATGGTCCATCTCAACCGGTTCAAGGCCCAACAGTGGGGCCATCGCGACTTCAAGTCCGGTTTCGGTTGCGACTTCATTGAGTGTTGCTTCAATCACCTCCTGCATCCGCCGCAGGCGTTCGGCATCCCCATCACGCCATTGGATCGAGAACCGCACTTGCCCCGGTACAATGGATGAGGCATTGGGCGTCAGGTCCACGTGGCCTATGGTCCAAACCGATTGCGGCACGACCACATTGCGTAACCGCTCGTTCAGCCTTGTGTTGAACGCGGACAGGCCCTGAAAGGCGTCTCGCCGCAGCGCCATCGGTGTCGTACCTGCGTGGTTCTGCTGCCCGGTCAGTGTCACGACGCGATCTCGGATGCCGACTATGTCTGTGACGACACCAATTTGCTCGTCATTGTTGTCCAGCGTCGGTCCCTGCTCGATATGCAATTCGATAAAACCGGTGAAGAGATCGGGGCCCACATCACCGCTGACCCGGTCCCCCAAAACCGCCCGTGCTTGTGCCAGCGTCACCCCTTCATGGTCGACCAGGGTGTCTGCCTCGGTCAAAGGCAGCAGGCCCGACCACACGGCCGACCCGGTGGTGACACCAAAGCGCCCCTCCTCGTCCTGAAATGACACGACCGATATCTTAGGCCCTCCGACCTCCTGTGCCGCCCTCGCGACCTCCAGAGCCGCAATCACGCCCAGCGCACCGTCCAGCCAGCCACCGGTCGGCTGACTGTCGGTGTGCGATCCAAGCAACAAGGAGGGGCCGTCGGCCAGACCAAAAAGATTGCCCATCGCATCAAACTGCGGGTTCAGGCCTGCTGATGCCATTTGCCCGGCCAGCCAGTCCCGCGCGCTGATATCAGGCCTGGAATAGGCCGTGCGGATCACACCGTCATCGTGCGCACCAAAGCGGCGCAGATTGTGAAGGTCAGACAGAAAACGAGACGGATCGATCACTGGTTTGTTCCAGAATTGCGAATACAGGTAGCAACCTAGAAACTCCTGCAGAAAATGAGAAGCATCCGCCGTGCAATGTGTGAGTCAAACTCATTAAAACCAGCCAGCTTCGATATTGTCGGCGAACCTGGACACCGGCACCCAGGAGATTGGCGGCAGAAGACATTTGCTGCACAATCATCGCCGGTCACAACGACCTGTGGCGAATCCCGGTCGTACAATTGCTGCGACCGCAACACGTACTCTCCGGGATATAAAAATGTCTGAAACGAAAGATTCTGGCAAAGCGAAACTCAGCTTTTTGAGTGCAACCGTCGGTGGACTGCTTGCGGCCGCTGCAACAATCGTGACTGGTTCTTTTGGTTTTTGGAATGACAGCCGGGAACTTGACCTGAGAATGGTGGATGTGGCCCTGGCGATCCTTGCGGGTGAAAAGGGAGGCAAAATTCACGGCCAGCCGAAAGAGGCCCGCCGATTTGCCGTGAACGCGTTGAAACAGCACTCGCAAGTCAGAATGGATGATACCTACTGGTCAAGCTGGATCGATTCGGACGCGCGGTTGAACATCGACCGACTGCCGGGATTTTCAACCGCAGCCGGCGAATTTGGCGAAGATAATCCAATACCCCGAAGCGGAGAAAGCGTGACATTTGAAGTGCTGGTCCAGAGAAACAGGGAGAGTTGCGAAATCTCCTTGTCTCGGGGCGACGAAAAAGATTTTGGAGCCGTATCACTGGGCAATTGTGATAACACACCGTTTGCAGGAGTCGTGCGCTGGGAACGTTTGACCGTCAGCGGGAAGCCAACGCGGGTTCGTTTGTATAGAAATTCGGGACGACCAATCACTCTGAACGTGAAGAATGGCAGCCTGGTTGGATCGGACCATGAATCCAAATCCATGCGCCTGGATATCATTTCTGCGGCATCGGGACTCTTTCCACCTGTTCTCGAAGATGACTTACCGCCGCCGCCAACTGTTTTAGAAACTGATAATTAGCATCAGCATTGAACTGCGGCCCAGGCCCGGGATGGCGGCTCGAGGGAGCGCATAGATCAGCGACCAGCCATATTTGACGTTGGGGTATCTTGGATGGGTCGTTGTTTCATTGCCCATTCAGAGGCAGCAGATTGATCGGCGCAATGGCGCCTTCAATGGTAGCACCCCGCCCATTGGCACCTGCGGGATGCCCGCAATGTCAACGGGCGACGGGAATTGGTCCTGGCGGCCAGATTCCTGCGCGCACGTTAGCCAACAGCCAGGCGTAGTGTCTGAGCATCGTAAGATTCGGATAAAACAGGGGGGCATGACCGCACCCCTGCAAAACCTGCAGGTGCCCTTTCGGGAGGAAGCTCAGCAGCACCTTTGCGCCGCTGACGTGAAAGACCCTGTCCTCGCTACACCAGACAATCAACGTTGGCTGCTCTACATCCGCCACAAGAGATTCGGTCTTCGGGAATTGGCTGCTTGTGACTTCATCCCAAATGCGTTTGTTGAGGGCTGCTGCATCGATTTCCTGCCGGGCGAAGCCCCGCGCTGCGATAAGCGCGAGATAAGGCGGGTTTCTTTCAAGCCAGGAGAATCGTTCCCAGTAGGTGTTGGCATCAACTGTAACAAGCGGCGAATGACCGGACGCCAAAGCCCGGTCCATATCGCTTTCTTCCGGCGCTGAAACGCCGAAGGGGCTTCCCAGAAAGGCAAGGCTCTTGACCCTGTCTGGACTCGCGCGGGCCATTTGCGCGGCAATTAACCCGCCCATTGAGCTGCCGGCGACATGAAATGCATCGACTTTAATTTCGTTGAGGAACTCCAGCACGCCCCTGTATTGAGCCTCAATTCTGTATCCGCCGACATCGAGCGGTTCGTTCTCGCCGAAGCCCGGCAAATCAGGAACGATTACCCGATACTGGCTGGACAAAACATCGGCGGCCAGGATCCAGTTTTCCTTTCGGCTGAAAATGCCATGAAGCAGCACAATCGTTTCGCCCTCACCGCCCTCATAGTAGTGGACGACGCCCGACGCTGATTGCACCTGTTTCCCTTCGAGCCGCGTTGCCAGCAAAGCGACGTCAATACCCAGCCGTACAGTCCTTTCGGGAAACAGGAGCCACGAAACGACCAGGACGGCAATCAATCCGACCGGCACTATCAGAACCTTGGCAATCAGTGATCTTCGACGGAAAGCCATTCTTGTTGCCGTTCAACCCTGCGATCCCAGAACCCCGACCGGCCTTTGAAAAATTCCGGCTCGCCCGAAGAGTGATAAAGTGCGCCAAACTGGGCTGCTTTGGACCGTGTTTCAACCCCAGGCAATTGGCGAATATCCAGTTGGGCGGATTTGCGCCACGACCCTTCGCAGCATAGTGTCCACCTAAATTGGTGCGAACAGGAGACATTCTCCTTTTGCCTGTTCCGACAGCAGGCAAGGGAAGCCGACGGATGGATATCCTGCTTTACGGTGTCTTCGCACTCGACGTGTTGAAGGTGATGCACCTGACCAACATTCCGATCCATGAAATCGCCAGGACCCCGTTTGCAATCAATCTGGGAATCCTTGGTGCACTTCTCGTGCCCCGTCTCGTTCAAGCAAAAGTTCGGGGCGGATTGATCTGGTTGAGCCTTTTCTGCCTGATCGTCATGACCGGGATTATCTTTACCGGAATCCTGCTGACTGCATGCCTGATGGTTTTTGTGCTGGCCCGTGCTCTCCATCGATGGTCGCTTCGTAGAGGACGCTCGGGCTTGCCGTTGCTGGCAGCCTGGATTGCTGTGAACATTCTGTATTTCCCGATATTCTACCTGGTCTTTCCGCCTTTCGAAGGTTTCATGACGGTTGGTGAAATGGTGCTTTTCTGGGGACCGGCTTTTGTTGTGCTTCGATCGGTTCACTACCTGCATATGGCCTGCAAGGACCGGATTGATCCGTTCGCAGATGAAGCGTTCAGTCGCTTTCTTCTCTACATCGTGCATTTTCCATCATTCTGGTTCGGTCCTTATCAAAAGTTCCGGCAATTCGATAACGAGGTGTCGACCTGCAAGCAGCGCATAAGCCGAGAAAATACAATTGCGGGCTGGAAGCGCATCGCCATCGGCGTGGTGAAGTTCATCGTGATTTTTCACGTCTTCAACGTGCCGTTCTTTTACGAATACAATTACTACGGGCCGTTCTCGGATGCGCTTTTTGCCAACGCTTCAACGTCTGACCCGGCTCATTTATGGCTGATGATGTATCTCTTTGCCCTTCGGATCACATTGTTCATCTCTGCTCTGAGCGACGGCGTGATCGGCATGAACCTCATCATGGGTATCCGGGTGCCCGAAAACTCGAACTGGCCACTTTTTGCGCGCGACATCCTTGAGTTCTGGCGACGCTGGCATATTCAGGCCGGCGTCTTCCTGCGCGACGAAGTATTCTTTCCCGCTGGTGGACGGCGGAGCCGAATCCTGGGGTTCTTTTGTGTCTTCGCCTACAGCGGATTTTGGCACTTTCCGTCAATCACAGCGGTTCTTGCATTTCCACTTCTCCAACTGGTTTTGTTTCAGGCTACCCAGGCCTGGGATGCATTCTGGCAAGTGCACGAAAACAAAGACGACAGAATTCATGCCGCCGGAAAACGCTTTCATCTCCACGGCACCTGGTTGTCAGGCGTTGCGGGGATGATCTTCGTGTTCCACACAAATGTTCTGTCGATCCTCTTCATCCACGACCACTTCTTTGGTGGCAGCACTATGCTTCCGCGGATGTTCGGCTGGTAAGATCGCTGCGGATAACGGCCTCTGCGACGTCCGCACTCTCTTGATGCTGACAAAGTTGGAGGCATTGAGAGTCCGTTTGCAAAACTCAGCCTGTATCAACCGTTTCTGGTTCACCCAAATTCCGGCCCAATGCTCTGATCCACAATTGTCGCTCTGTCGCACTCAGAACATTGAAACCCGGTATGCCACATTGAACGGTCCGCAACACTGTCGTTCGGAAAAATGAACAGCGGGAGTTTGAGGGCTAAGGGGAGTCACGAGCTCTAAGTGGCCTTCGACAGTCATTCCGACCTGGCCCAGCGATGTTCGATATTCATGACGCACACTCCATCTTTCCTGGAAGAGTAAAGCGTTGCGTCGACCCGTTGAAACCACCGCCCCTTGTTGACCTTGGTCTCATCACACCCAAGTGTCGCTATCGGCCCATAGCAGCCGTTCGACCGATTTCGGAAGTTTGCTAGCAGTTTCTCCAAAGCGGCCGTTCATTTGCAACGCTGATATGTGAGCTCAGAGGTCGGCCATGCGGACAAATTGCAAACTTTGGCCCAGCTGATTGGCCTGACAACGACACCGCCGAGAAGCTCATTTCTTCCTTCTGTGACTTTAGGCAGGATACCTCACCCAATTCATGCTAACAAAGTCGATGATTGGAGTTTGAGGCAATGGAATTGTCTGGTTCAGGATATTTTTTTGCCTTAGCGGGATTGTCGATGGCATTCTTGGGTTTTACTTCCATTGTGGTCGTGCTTCACAAGGGGACTGGTGTTCCGCTCTCAGCATTCCAGGTGTTGATTACGCGGCTTTTCACCGAGTTGGGCCTGATGGCCACCGGATTTGCCATGGTCGCACCCACACTTGCGCTCTTTGGCATTGCCGAAGAATTGGTATGGCCCATATCAAGTGGATTTATGCTCGCTGTACTGGTGCCGTGGCTTATCACTTATCCAATTCGCAGGAAAAAAGCTGCTCCTGACCAAAAATGGCCCCTTCGCGGCCATGTGTTGAATTTCATTGGTATGTTAGCGGTAGTTGGCTTGTGTGCGAACGTTTTTGGGCTACCAGCGGCGCCCAATCCTGCTCCCCTCGCTTTCGCTACAGTGTTTGTGTTGTCTTATGCGTCGGTTTCTTTTTTCTGGACATATGAGTTGTTCTTGCAGGAATAAAATGGTTGGTTTTTCAGGACAAAGCACCCTTGCATGTTTGAATTCCCAACGGCTGCCGTGCGAACAAACCACCATTTCTGAGTTGGCTGGCTGGTCGAATTGCGACCTAACAGCTACATTCAATCTGCACCAAATTTGATTTTGCCATAATCGGATCATCAGCAGCGATCGCCAGATGTTTCTTTTTGGAAATTCCTGGGAGAGCTTCGATGAAGTATTTGAGATTGTATGCGGATGAGAATGGCGAAAGCCATGTCGAAGAGATGTCGGTGCAATATAGCCCGATCGACTATGCTCCACCCGCTCCGCCATTTGGTGTTTCCGAGCGAACCGAAGTGACCGGATCAATTCACGTGAGGTTTCCCACTGGTTGGACAAGTGAGCTTCATCCGACACCACGCCGCCAATTGTTCGTCCTCCTTGCGGGAGATTTCAGCGGACGAGCCAGCGATGGCACATTGATGAGTTTGGCGCCCGGCGATGTTGTGTTGATGGAGGACACTGTTGGAAAGGGGCATACGGCTGAGGTGAATGGAGACGAGGATGTCCATGCCATGATGATTCATCTCCAATGATCATCAACCTGCGACAGGGCAGTCGATGTCCAAATCGCTCACTCCAGTTCTTAACCGCAGCAGTTGTTGCCCTTCTGGATAGGTGGACATGCCGCTGTGCCGTATGAGCAATAGATACAGCAGTCTCCAGCTTTAGGCTTCAAAAGCGCATTGCAGCCTCTGCAATCATAGAACCACTGGCAGGCGTCTGTTGGCATAGTCTCATGCTCAACATGGCCACATGCCGGGCAGGTGATTGTCGATTTCAGTTCGATGGTTGGCTGTTGCGTTTCCATAGAGAATACACCGTAATTGCGATGAAAATTGCAAGTGCTGGAAGTAGCACAAAGTCCAAAATCCCAATGAGTGACGAGTTTGGGCTCAAAGCAGCCATCGGGCTGCGGATTGGTGCTAGTAGCTAGGTTTCGCGTTTACGGCCCATAGCTGCCACTAAACATTCGAAGGCACATGACTGCGATTTCCAGAAAGTCGACACTCGTTGTTAGCTGTGATGACGCCACCGGCTATCTTTTTCGATCAGGAACAAC
>CALIOE010000097.1 GCA_938044775.1 uncultured Rhizobiaceae group bacterium | reverse complement strand
TGGGAATCTCGTGGTGTGGCGTGGCGTACACGTTATAGGACTGGCAGCAACAAGCGGAGAAGCAACCGGGCTCAATACCGGTGGCCTCTACAAATGGTCCCGCAATCCTCAGTATGTGGCCGACATTGCGATCATGGTTGGATGGGGCGTTTTGTCCGCATCCCTATGGCCCCTTCCCGTGCTTGCCATCGGAATGGCAGTTTTGATGATGGCCCCCTTTGCGGAGGAGTCCTGGCTGGAAGACATCTACGGGGAGCCCTATCGGGTCTACCGGTCACAGGTGCGCCGATACCTCTAGCCTGCTAAGCGAGGCCCGGGACATTGGCATATCTGAAACGGGCTATCGGAGATTGGCATAGTGAGTGGATTACTGGACCTTGTTCGTGACTACGGGCTCTGGATCTACCTGCTGCTTTTCGCATACTGCGCGTTGAAGAGTGGTGCACTACCCCTGTTTGCAGGTTACGCCGCTCAGGCCAGTGCCCTTGAGCTCGTTCCGGTAGTGGCTGCGACATTCGCCGGAGGGTATTTGGGAGACGAGATCAGATTTGCCACCGCTCGTCGGTACGGAGACACCTGGTCCGACAGATTGCACCGGCTTCGAAAGACGATTTCTGCAGCTAAGACTCTTGTTGCCCGATACGGTTGGGCCTACGTGTTTCTCTACAGATATCCAAAGGGTATGCGAACAATCGGAGCTCTCCCGATGGGGCTCGGTTCGGTGTCGTGGCGCACCTTTACCGCACTTAACGCCGCCTCGGCCATCTTATGGACTTCGATACTCGTGGGCACCGGTTTTGCCTTCGGTGACCAGGTCGAGCAGGCTGTCAGTGCCGGATGGGGCATCGCCAGCACACTGATGTTAGTCTTTATGGTGATTGGCGTCTTGTACGCATGGTGGCGCGTCAATCGGATCAATGCGCTCGAAAATCCCGTCAGTTGAGAACCTCATTCTTGCGCATGGCGGTTAGTTGTTTCCTATGCCAGAAAGCATTCGCGGCGCCGTCACCGTGCGATAGTGGTGAGGTCGGGTGGGCGGATACCTCCCGTACGAGCCAGAAGCGGATAAATCGAAGACGATGCACGATTAAACCTACGTCCAATCGAACTCAATGACTCGCCGCGTTGCCAGCGATCCCACATCTGTGACTTCTGCTCATTGGTATAAAACGTACGTTGGCGATATTTCATGACACACACTCCATCTTTCCTAGAAGAGTAAAGTGTTGCGTCGACCCGTTGAAACCACCGGACTTTGCTGCCATTCGTTGCAACTGCACGCTCACCCGGCCCCAATCAGACAACCGGTCCGGAGGAGTGGTTTTCAATGCGATTCAACCGAATACAGACAACGCCTTCCAACGCTTTCGACTCTTCGGTCGTATTTCCCTCGCTCCCATCAACTCCGACAAGGGGTGAAGTTCCGGCAGAGCGATCAAGAGTGTAGCGTGCAGATTGCTGGTCATCGGAACCACCACGAAACATGGTAAGATCCTTCAACACTGCCCCGGTGGCCCGAAGCATCTGCCAAAATGCGGCCAACGCCCCGCGCGTGTCGTTACTTCGGATCAGGTGACTCCTGGCGATATAGTGCGCGTAGTCAATCGAGCCACCTTGGAGGATCTTGATATCTGTTTTCTGTGTCATGATCTGAAGTCCCTTAGCCGGTTTCTTCAGTCACCTTGCCATTGCCAGCCCGGCCGCGCTTGAAGGCGATCTTGTGACTCCCTTGTGATTTCCTTGAGATTCCCACCAATTCCAACATTTCTCTTGAGAGCTTCCTGGAAAAGCTGTCTTGTTGACCAATGAGGTATTGCTTTTCCGCCTGTGTTCTCGACACGGATCGTCACCTTCTCACCCGGGATGGCGCAATGATAAAGACCGAGCCACAAGTGTTTGATCTGCTGCACCTGCTTGTGCGCAACGCAGGCGTATTGGTGACACGAGATCAGATCGTTAGTGAAATCTGGAATGGGCGGTTCATTTCCGAAAGCTCAATAAGTGCCCGAACCAACGCTGCGCGCAAGGCTGTTGGCGACAACGGCAAGGATCAGGCCGTTATCAAGACCGTAACCCGCCGGGGTTTGCAGCTCATCGCGCCTGTTTCAACCAGGGATGCAGATGAAGCTGACGTCGAGGCGGTCCACAGTGATCGTCAAAGAGTGCGCTTTGCGACATCCAAAGGTGGGACAAAAATTGCTTATGCCACGTCTGGGCATGGCCCGACGATCATGCGCGCCGGCCACTTTCTGACGCATCTGGAAATGGACTGGAATAGTCTGATTTGGCGTCCCTACCTGGACGCCCTGGGACAAGAGCATACTCTCATTCGCTACGATCAGCCGGGAACAGGGTTGTCGGACCGTGATCTGTCCAGTCTCGACCTGGAAAGCTGCGTCGCCGATCTAGAGGCGGTCGCCAATACAGCCGAGTTGGATCGGTTTCCGCTGGTTGCACTTTCACAAGGCGTCCCCGTCGCCATTCAGTTCGCGGCGAGCCACCAGGAACGTGTAAGCTGTCTTGTTCTCTATGGTGGCTACGCTGAAGGTCGTGCGCTGCGCGACGGTGGGCAGTCAAGCGAAGCCGCAGATGCCATGATGACCATGATGCGCGAAGGCTGGGGCAAGCCCGAAAGTGCATTCATGGGCGCATTCACATCGCTGTTTTGCCCGGAGGCGTCGCACGAACAGCTTGCTGATCTGGTTGAAATGCAACTCGCGTCGACGTCATCTGAAAACGCCGTCCGGATCAGAATGGCAATAGATCGGTTTTCCGTTGTCGATCAGCTGAAGGAAATTCAGGTTCCCACCCTGGTAATTCATAGCCGGAATGACTCGGTGCATCCCTTATCGGAAGGGCACAAACTGGCATCGAACATCCCCGGTGCCGAGCTTGTGGTTTTGGAAAGTTCTAACCACATTCTGCTGCCCAGTGAACCGGCGTGGTCCGATTGGGCCAGACAAACACAAGAGTTTCTGGCCCGAAACGGCGAAGCGGGCTGACCATATGTCATTTGGCGGTGAGTTTGGACTCAAAGCGGTCATTGGCTAAGCCGCATGGTACGAGCGGGTCGGCCTCGTCTTGAACCCTTAGGCGACAGCAAGAACGTCCGGCAAGTCGCGACCCTGATACATCGTCCGCCCGCGAATAAACCTGGCAAACATGCGCTCCAAGCCTTACTCCAACCCAATCGATCCAATGTCGTCTATGGAGACAATCCTGACGTTTGCCGCAACTGCACCAATGACCGCTTTTGTACACTCTGTCGAAAACAGTCGTCTGCGATGCCTTATGGGCGCTCATCCATCGGAAGACTCTCTGCGGCTGCAAGTCGTGCGCTTCTGACCGGCCTATACGCGATAAATCGGGCATGGGCCTAAGTGATTTACATTCGGACAATGCGCTATGATGCTGACATGATGGACAGTGATCTCCCGCTTCTGCATGCAATACGCAATGCGGCTGGTGACCCGGATGCACGGGTTCTCAGTTGGAACCGGCGCGTCCTTGGCGAGGGATTCGCCGATGCAATAGCGGGGGGCGAAGGTCTCATCTTGCACAGCGGAACCCTCGCAAATTCTAAGGGTAAACAGCAATACCAGCTAGTCGAGAAGATCTGCCGGGTATTACCGCAGGGGCGCGAACCAGGCTCATGGCTTTACTGGAAGCGGGAGGCGCTTGCATACCAATCCGGATATCTCCATGGCCGGTTCTCCGGCATCAGGGCACCAGAATGCTACGGCGTAACCTATACCGATGAACCCTCCGCACGCGTCTTCATCGAAGCGATCCCTGATGCGCAGCCTACGTGGAAGGCCGGGACGCATGCTCGCGCCGCCAGAGCATTGGGTATGTTCACCGCCAGCCTGGCAGGCATGCCAGACATTGAACGCTACGACTGGATGGCAATTGGTCGGGCGCACAGTTGGACCGAAATTGCTGCAGACACACTGGATGGTTTGGAGAATCTCAAGGACGACTCTGTCCTTTCCCGTTGGCTTTCAGGCCCGAACCTGACAAGGACGAAAAATCTCTGGCGAAATATAGATATCTTGCGTTCAGCACTAGCTGACCTTCCGAAATGCTTTTGTCATCACGATGCGTTCAATCGAAATCTGCTTTTCCGTGAAACTGACAAAGCCAAGCCGGAAATCATCGCAATCGACTGGGCATTCGCGGGTTATGGCGTCATCGGCGAGGAACTTGCCGCCGCCATTGGCGCTGCGCTCATGTTTCGTGATATCGGGTCGGACGAAGCCAGGGACGTAACCGAGCGTATGTTTTCCAGCTATCTGGATGGAATGAGGACGACGGGTTGGTCAGGCGCGTCGGTCGATGTCCGCCTAGGTTTCTGCGCCACTACAGCGATGATATTTGCATTGGGTGCCATCGGGATATGGCTGCCAATGTTGAGTGACCCCGAACTTGCACCCGTTGTGAAAGAAATTACGGGAGCTGAGCCTGACCAGTTTATCGAAAATCTGTCTGAAATTCAGGGACATTTCCTCGACTTTGGCGAAGAAGCCGTGGAGCTTGCCAGGTGCTAAGGGCCCGGAAAGATCCCTCCAGGATGTGATCGATTCAGGCCGAGGGCAGAACAGGGCGATAAAGAATTCCCTGAATTGGTTGGATACCGACCTTTCGCCACGCGACGCTCAAGCTGGGCATATGCTGGACAAAGCGCCATATCACCACAGCCACGCGAATGTCGGTTTTAGCTGAACAAGCTCATAGAACGATGTTTTCACCAGTGGATAGAAAATCTTGGGCGTGGGTTTATCGCAAACCCCGAAGAGAATTCGAGGGTGCCCGAGAATGAGCAATGTTGATTGACGTGCGTGGTGCGACTCCTTTTGGGAGTTGAGCATCGAGAATTGAAAGCGTAATTTGTCGTCTTAGTCGTGGAGAATTACCCATGCAAAACATCAAAATTGAGACTTGCGAGAGCCTTCCGCCCAAGGACGAGCTCAACAACATCCTATCGCAGTATTATGAGCTCATTGTCCAAAGGATGCGGGGCATGGGATTCGAAATTGATCTTGCAGCACCCGAAAGTGCGCTTGCTGAATTTTGGGCAAATTCGGATGACTACCTGCCGCCAAAGGGCTGTTTGATTGTAGCGCGCTCCGAAACGGGAGAGATCATTGGTTGTGGAATGATGAAGTGTCTAGGAACTGATACCGGCGAACTTAAACGGGTATTTGTTACAGAACAGGCTAGAGGTACGGGCACAGGACGCGCATTGATTGAGGCGCGTGAGAACGCTGCGCGCAAAATGGGGCTGAAGCGCCTGATAGCAGATACGCTTACGCCCAACGTGGAAATGAGAGACCTTTATCCCAAGCTTGGTTTTGTAGAGTTGGACCAACCGATAGAAACAACAACCTACAAAGACCAGCCGATGTTGCGCCCACATCTGCACTATTTCGCCAAAGACATTTGAGGATGAATTCCGGAAGCAGGGGATTCCTCTGTTGCAGACGCAAGCTTGGTTTCGCCCCGCTAGTCCGACATTCTTGATCACCACAGCATTCTGAAACGGGCGCAAAGCAGACACTGTTTATGCCGCATGGCCAGCCCGCGTCGGCCTCGTTTTGAACCCATAGACAACAACCAGAACGTCGACCATCTCCCGACACAGGTCCATCGCCCGCTTGCGTACGCGCCAGTGCGGGTAGAGCTCCTTCAGAAAATGGCACTGGCACACGTCTGAACCACAAGATAGGAACTCCCTGGCCCCAGCAGGGTGCGTGCTTCATCGATCTTCAGGACCGCATGGACCTGCCTATCAGTGATCGGGTCGGACCTGCCGCCGCCATCCACCCGCTCGATTGTGTAATCCTGCGCCCCTGCCCGGGTTCCGCCTGACATCTCTCAATATTTGCGAAACTGGTTGGCTGCGAGAAACTGCGCTTCACCGGTGGCCTTGTTTTTTTGGGGCCATAAAGCCGTTGGGCTCTGCCGCATTTTGATGGTGACGGGGACTGGAGATTGGATTGCCCGGCGCGCCCACAAAGCACTTGTCACAGTGGAGTTTGAAGGAATGACCTGGACACCAGGCCGGCAAGTGGACGCAAGTTTAGCGTCATAGGGCTCAAAGACGCGCACTGATGCCTGTCATGCAGTGGAATTGATAGATGCTGACCTTGATGAGCTGACTAAAGGTGCCTGATATCTGACAACAGCACCGATGTGACGCGCACGCTCCCCTCTTGTGGTGAAGACCGCCACAACAGAGGCAATTGAAAAAGCCAAAAAATTTAAGAGATCGAGTGGTCGGAGTAGCAGGATTCGAACCTACGACCCCACGCCCCCCAGGCGTGTGCGCTACCGGACTGCGCCATACTCCGACTGAAGGGCTGTTTACCCATCCGGAAGCGAAGAATCAAGCAGACAAAAGACGATACACGACCCGGCGCGGCGCTCTGCCGGACACCCCCGGTGGAATGGGCCAACAGGTGACGACAGTTTAAAACACCGACACGTGCGCCGGGTCGAAGGAGACATTGCACTCGCTTCCCGGATCCGGAACCTTTGCCGCACCTTCAAGGCGCAGGGTCAGGCTTTCACCGGTTGCCAGTCTTGTGTGAACAAGCGTTTCGGCGCCAAGTGGCTCCACATATTGCATTGTCGCCTTGATCATGGCTTTGCTCGGCGTTGTCAGACTCAAGTGTTCCGGCCGCAGACCGAGCGCCGCATCTTCGTCACCGTCAAGTTCCGGTCTCTTGGCCGCAAGCAGCTTGCCTGCATCGACCAGCGACCGTCGGGAGAGAAAATTCATCGGTGGGGAGCCGATAAATCCGCCAACGAACCGGGTCTTTGGATGCTCGTAGACCTCCATAGGCGCGCCAATCTGCTCCGCCACCCCGTCATGCATGACAATCATCCGGTCCGCCAGGGTCATGGCCTCGACCTGATCGTGTGTGACGTAGAGAGAGGTAATGCCCAACTCGCGCTGCAATGCTTTGATCTCCAGCCGCATCTGAACCCGAAGCTTGGCGTCAAGATTGGACAGCGGTTCGTCAAACAAAAATACCGCGGGTTTGCGGACAATCGCGCGGCCCATGGCCACCCGCTGTCGCTGCCCGCCCGAAAGCTGCCGTGGTTTGCGATCGAGGTAGTCTTCGAGCTGCAGCAGCTTTGCTGCAGACTGAACCCGTTCGGCAATTTCCGGCTTAGGACGACCGGCTATCTTCAGACCATAGGCCATGTTGTCGAAGACGCTCATATGCGGATACAGGGCATAATTCTGAAACACCATGGCGATGTTGCGGTCCATCGGCTCGAGATCGTTCACCCGCTGGCCGTCAATGTGGATTTCGCCGTCAGTGACGGTTTCCAACCCGGCCACCATCCGCAAAAGCGTCGACTTACCGCAGCCGGAGGGGCCAACAATGACGATGAACTCTCCGTCATTGACCTCCATGTCGACGCCATGAATGACCTCGGTGTTGCCGTAGGATTTTCGAACTGATTTGAGCGATATTGTTGACATGGGAGCTGCTTATTTCTCGGTCTCGACGAGACCTTTGATGAATAGGTTTTGCATGAACACGACGACTGCCACCGGCGGCAACATCGCAAGGATCGCCGTGGCCATAACCACCGGCCAGTCGACCCAGTCGTCTCCCGATGGGAACATTTGCTTAATGCCCATGACGATGGTGTTCATCTGTGGGTCGGTGGTGATCAGCAACGGCCACAAATACTGGTTCCATCCATAGATAAACAGGATCACAAACAAGGCCGCGATATTGGTGCGCGACATCGGCAGAAGAATATCAATGAAAAAACGCATTGGTTTTGCGCCATCCACCCGGGCCGCCTCTGCCAGTTCGTCGGGGACAGTCATGTAGAACTGGCGGAAAAGGAACGTGGCCGTGGCCGACGCAATCAAAGGCAGGATGAGGCCCGAATAGGAATTGAGCATGCCGAAATTGGCCGCGACTTCGTAAGTAGGCACAATCCGCACTTCAACCGGCAACATGAGCGTCAGGAAAATCAGCCAGAAAAACACATTGCGGAACGGAAAGCGGAAGTAGACAATCGCGAAGGCGGAAAGCAGAGAGATCACAATCTTGCCAAACGCAATGCCGAGCGCCATCACCATGGAATTGAACAGCATTCGCCAAACCGGCGCGTTGATGCCAGACAAGAGTGCCCGGCTGTAATTCTCGACGAAGTACCCACCGGGCAAAAGCGGCATAGGTGGTCGGATCAGGTCTTGCTGTTGCCATGTGGAAGCAACAAAGGCGAGGTAGATCGGGAAACACACGATGGCGATTCCGATCACCATGCCTAAATGCGTGAGCCAGGCCGCTTTGCCCGAGCGCTCGACCATGCCTGATTTTGTGTTTGACGCCATCAGTAGTGCACCCTGCGCTCGACATAGCGAAATTGAATGATCGTCAGCAGCCCGACCACAAACAGCAGCACCACTGACTGAGCTGCGGACGAACCCAGATCCTGACCGACAAATCCGTCGGAATAGACCTTGTAGACGAGAATAGTTGTGGCCTGCTGCGGCCCACCGGAGGTGATGGTGTGAATGACGCCGAATGTCTCAAAGAAGGCATAAACGACGTTGACAACCAGCAGAAAGAAGGTGGTCGGAGACAAAAGCGGAAAGACGATGGTCCAGAACCGTTTCCAGAACCGCGCACCATCGATTGCGGCTGCCTCAATGACGCTTTTTGGAATCGCCTGTAGCCCGGCCAGGAAAAAGAGAAAATTATAGCTGATGCGGCCCCACGATGATGCAACCACAACAAGGCCCATGGCCTCTGCTTCGTTGAGGACGTGGTTCCAATTGTACCCA
>CALIOE010000096.1 GCA_938044775.1 uncultured Rhizobiaceae group bacterium | reverse complement strand
CATGCGCGCGAGCTCATTATGTCTTTGGAAAACCAGGACGATAACGACGTGCGCATCTGCGGCATATTTGATGACCGCGCCAACGACCGTTCGCCCGCCATGGTGGCAGGCTACCCCAAACTGGGAACGATTCCCGAAATGGTAGAGTTCGGACGCAAGGCACGGGTCGATATGCTGATCGTTTCGCTACCGCTGGCAGCAGAAACGCGGGTGCTGCAACTGCTCAAGAAAGTCTGGGTGCTGCCGGTCGACATTCGACTGTCTGCACACACAAACAAGCTCAGGTTCCGGCCCAGATCCTACTCCTACGTGGGTCAAGTGCCGTTTCTTGATGTCTTTGACAAACCAATCGCAGATTGGGATTCGGTGATGAAGCGAGGTTTTGACCTGCTTTTCAGTGTGCTGGCGCTTGTCACTCTGTCACCTGTGATGATCGCAACAGCCATTGCCATCAAGCTCACCAGCAAGGGCCCCGTTATCTTCCGGCAAAAGCGCTACGGCTTTAACAACGAAGTGGTGGAGGTGTTGAAGTTTCGCTCCATGTATACCGACCAGGCCGATCGCGATGCGAAGGTTGCAGTGACCCGTGACGATCCACGTGTGACCCCGGTCGGCCGCTTCATTCGCAAAACCTCAATCGATGAACTGCCACAACTCCTGAACGTCCTTTCGGGTCAGCTTTCACTCGTTGGGCCGCGTCCCCACGCCGTCCACGCCCACACCCAGAACAAGCTCTGGGACGAAGTTGTCGATGGCTATTTTGCGCGCCACAAGGTCAAGCCAGGTGTCACCGGTTGGGCCCAGGTGAACGGCTGGCGTGGCGAAGTGGACAACGAGGAAAAGATCCGCCGCCGCGTCGAACACGATCTCTACTACATCGAGAATTGGTCGGTGTTGTTTGATCTGTACATCTTGTGCATCACACCGTTGCGGCTGATGGACACGGAGAATGCATATTGAGTATTGCGCTCGATAATCCTGCACAACGATCCGTCGCGCAGATGCCGTCGCGCCCGCGCCCTGCCGCGGCCATCAACACACGCTTATTCACGCGATGGACAATCGGCCTGGCAGCCTTTCTCGGCGCATTCGTCATTAATGAGCCGGCCCCGTTTGAATTGTTCATGGCTGTGGCCATGGCGGTGTTTCTGCTGTTTGGAATGCGGCTCAGCCAACTGGCGATCACGCTCGCCGGCCTGTTCGTGATCTTCAATGTTGGCGGCCTGATGTCGATGCTGACGATGGCGGATTACAAGGAAATACCACTCTATCTGGCGGTTTCGCTGTTTCTCGGATTCTCTGCAGTGTTCTGGTGCGCTGTGATCGAGTCTGACATGGGCCGACTGCGCACAATCATGCGGGGTTATCTTGCAGGCGCCGTTATCACCGCAATTTTGGGTATCGCAGGCTACTTCAAGCTGTTTCCGGGAGCCGAAGTTTTCACCCTGTATGATCGTGCCGCCGGGGCCTTCCAGGATCCCAACGTATTTGGCCCTTTTCTGGTCCTGCCTGCCATCTATCTGATACACGGGCTGATTTACCGCAACGCAGTGCTGGCGCCACTTCGGGCGCTGCTTCTTGCAATTGTTCTGCTGGCGCTGTTCCTGTCCTTCTCCCGTGCGGCCTGGGGTCTGTTCGTGATATCAGCCGGGCTGTTCTATGTCTTTGCGTTGATCGGCGAGCGGTCCCCGGCAGTAAAAGTCCGGCTGGTGTTGCTTGGCGCTTTAGGGCTGATGGCCATCTCCGCGATGCTTGTCGTCGCACTGCAGTTTGACGGGATCGCCGAGATGTTCGAACAGAGGGCGCGCGTTGTTCAAGACTATGACGCGGCCAATCTGGGACGGTTTGCGCGGCACGCGATCGGTTTTCAATGGGCGCTCGAAAACCCATTGGGAATCGGTCCCCTGGAATTCGGCGTATTGCTGGGCGAAGACACACACAATATCTGGGTGAAAAGCCTTATGGCTTACGGCTGGCTTGGTTTTGCGGCCTGGCTGACGATGAGCGTCATCACGCTGATCGGTGGCGGTCGCCTGATCGGTCGCAACCGCCCCTGGACACCCTATCTCCTGTGTGCCTATTCGGTTTTCCTCGGTCACATGGTGATTGCCTGGGTAATCGACATCGATCACTGGCGGCACGTCTACCTTCTCATCGGCGTTGTCTGGGGGTGTATAGCCCTTGAAGTCCGGCACCAGAGGACCTTTGCAAACACCCGGGTTGCAAAAGGCAGACAGCGGCCGCATGGCCGCCGACAATCCGGCCATGAAGAAGGCGAACCAGTCTGTGCTGGTACCGACATCTGAAACGGAGACAATTGCCCGCAATCAATTTGCAGAAATTATTGCAGCTATCTCGTCCTTCAACACGACGCGCTTCTTGCGAAGTTCAGTTTCATGAACATCAGAAGTCGGTTCAATTCCGGTTTCGATACGATGTATCTCCCGGTTGAGGACATGGTACTGCTCGGACAACTTTGCGAAATGCGCATTGCTCATTTTCAGGTCGTGCATTTTGGCGACTTTGTCGGGGAACTCTTCCGCTAGTTCGTGGGGTACGTGTGACATGTTTTCTCCGTCGAATGATTTAGATGAGCAATGTGGGGGTTGACGCCGGCGCGGCGCTAGCGATCCCGCCTCTGTTCCGGGTGGAGGGTCTTTCCCAATATGTGATCGCTTCGCCCGATCACATCGCGGCTTGAGCCGACAATCAGTGGGTCGGGGGTGCCGACGACCTGATCATCTTTGCCTGTATAGGGAAGCGAGTGCAGAAAGTGCTGAATACACTCCAACCGCGCCCGTTTTTTGTCGTTGGATTTGATAATGGTCCAGGGAGCATCAGCCGTATCGGTGTAGAAGAACATTGCTTCCTTGGCCTCGGTGTAGTCCTCCCACTTGTCCAGTGATTGTCGGTCGATGGGCGACAGCTTCCAGCGCTTCAGCGGCTCCACTTCGCGCGACTTAAAGCGTTGACGCTGCTCGGGTTTGGTCACCGAAAACCAGAATTTGAACAGGATGATGCCGGACCGGGTTAACATGCGTTCAAGCTCTGGCGCTTCGCGCATGAACTCCAGATAATCGTTGGGCGAACAGAAGTTCATGACGCGCTCGACTCCGGCACGGTTGTACCAGGAGCGGTCGAACAGGACCATTTCGCCGCCAGACGGGAGATGCCGGATGTAGCGTTGAAAATACCATTGAGTGCTTTCCCGCGATGTAGGCTTGTCCAGCGCGACGACACGGGCACCACGCGGATTCAGGTGTTCCATGAATCGCTTGATCGCCCCTCCCTTACCTGCAGCGTCCCTGCCCTCAAATATCACAATCACCCTCTGTTCTGTGGCCTTGATCCATTCCTGAGCCTTCAGCAACTCGACTTGCAATTCAGCTTTGCGCTTCTCGTATGCGGATGACTTGATCTTCTCGGAATACGGATATTCCCCGTTCTCGAACACGCGGCGAATTTCGTCCCGCCCTTTTGGTTGAACAACAGCGCCGGCTTCGCCATCGGGGTCAGTCTCCGTGGCAGCGTCAGCAGGTCCGTTCATTTGCAGGATTTTGGTTTCTGCCGGCTGGCCCTGACTTTCCGATTGCTGACGTCTCGCCTTAGCACTCATTTCAAATACCTCTCGAACACTGACCCAATCGCACATAATCAACACGAAATTCCGAAGATCATCCTTGATCCAGATCAATGGAATGGAGCCGCTAACCCTGGTTCGGCTTTCAAGAAATCCCCGATGTTGAGCCAACGGTTTCCAGAAGAATGTTTAGTTCATCCAACTCAAAATGACACACGCTCTATCACGAGAGGAAAGTATCATAAGAATTTGTTTTTATGAGATATTTCCCCTTGCATTGACATGCAGGCTGGACTGAGTCAGGAGAACTTCGAACAGTCCAACCGTTCTCGTCTCAGCTCATGCATGCTTAATGCTGTGGTGTTTGCGGGGCACGCAGGCCATCGCGCAGCTTCAAAAGAAGTGTCTGCAGTCTCTGCAGCTCGCTGCGCGAAAGGCTTGTGCCTTCGATCATGCAGGCCGTTATGGGTTCTGCCTGCATACTCAGGGCCTTTCCGCTTTCAGTGAGGTGGACCAGGACTTCTCTTGCGTCGAGTTCTCCAGGCCGCCGCATGACGTGGCCGAGCGCCTCCAGCCGTTTGAGAAGCGGCGTTAAGGTGCTTGTCTCCATGAGCAAGCGCTTCGCCAGTTCGTTGACTTTCTGACCATCCCGCTCCCAGAGCAACGTCAGTGTGATGTATTGGGGATATGTCAGGCCCAGCTTTTTGAGATGTGGAATGTAGGCGCGGTTTATGGCGTGCGACGCCGTGTAGACGCCGTAGCAAAACAGATCCTCTGCAAGCGTGGGAACATCACTCATGCTCTGTCTGGTGCCTCGGCGTTTTCTGTCGTGTGCGATATAAAATGTTGACACGAAGCATCTGTTCATTCAAGACTCGCATATATATCGTGCACGACATAAAAGGAGCGCAACATGTCCTGGCTGGAAACCCTGATAACTGACTCACCGGAAGAGGGATACGAACTGGCGATCAAGCTTTCCCGTATGGCTGTGAAAAAGACGCAGCCGGACGATGCGGCGCGTGGTCGAATGCGCCCCGAATACGCCAATAATGCCGACAGTCTGACAATGGCCTCACACGTGGTTGCGACCAATTTTCAGACAGTTGCACAGGCCAACGGTTACTGGCGATCGTAGAGTTGCAACGGTGAGGTGACATGTGATCGGATTAGCCGAACGTCCGTCTGGATCCTTTGACGGCTTGTCACCGTTGCCGCAACCCTGGATAGCTTACTGTTCGGCGATCATCTGACGGCCCTGTGCGCCTCCAGAATTTCATCGAAGAGAAGATCGATGTCAGCCTTGTCAGTTGCGTGGTTGATGATCGAAACGCGGATAATCTGTCGGCCCTGCCAAACGCCATGACTGGGATAGACCTGCGCCCTCTGCTGAATTCGTTCCAGTACCTTTGTGGTCACTTCATCTGTCTCGCAGGCAATGGCCACCTGATTCAGAACAACCTCGTTCATTATCGATATCCCGGGCTCAGCTGCCAATCGGTCCGACAGATACACCGCCAAGGCGCAATGGCGCACAATCATCGCGCGAACACCCTGCGCGCCCAGATGCCTGATGATTGCATAGCTTGGAATGCCCCTCGCGCGGCGGCTTAGCTCAAGCGTTGAGTCGCTGGGTTCCCAGGTCTTGCCAAGCTCTGGCAGATAAGCTCCGCGTGCACTCATCGAGGACACCAAAGCTGAACGGTCGCGAACTATGCAAAGTCCGGCGTCATATGGAGCGTTGAGCCATTTGTGCAAATCGACCGCCCAACTGTCTGCGCTATCCACTCCTGCAAGCCGATCGCGCAGCTCGGGCACGGCATGCGCCCATAGACCAAATGCCCCATCCACATGCACCCATCCACCCGCTTCGTGAACCATGGGAATGGCCTCTGCAAAGGGGTCAAAAGCACCTGTATTGATTTGACCGGCCTGAAGAACAACAAGCGGTGGTTTGTTGCATTCGGCAAGCGCTTTCTGAAGCGCGCTGATGAGAATGCGACCCTGATTATCCGTTTCGAGATACGTCGCGCGACCAAGCCCCAGACCCGCATAGCGAACACCAGCCATCGGCGCCGAATGTGCTGCACCTCCGATGATGACTGGAATGTGGGGCGCACCGAAGAGACCGTTCTCACCGGTCTCCCATCCTTGTCGCGCCAGCAGAGCATCACGCGCCGTGATGATGCCCTGGGTATTTGCAACAGTTGCCCCCGAAACAATCCCAACGCCACAATCGGCGGGCAGATGCAGAAGTTCAAGGCACCATTCGCAAACCGTTTGCTCGACAACGGCGGCAAATGGGCTTTCCCATGAAGAGGCTGCGTTTTGACCCCACGCGGCGACAAGGAAATCCGCAGCCGCGCCCACCGGCATTGACCCACCGCAAACATATCCGAAGAACCGGGGAGACGCGTGACCCTGAAGCCCCTTGCCGGCAACGGCAATCAAGTCTTCGATTACGGATATTGCAGATGCCCCCTGATCGGGAAGTGTACCGTCAAATTGTGAGGCCAACGCTGCTGGCCGCAGGTCTGGCTTAACCGCAGATGCGTCAAGATCAGCCCGATATGCGACTGCCCCGCATGCTGCGGCCCACAAGGCCGCACGATCGTCTTCAGTCATTGGCAGTATCTCATCAACCGGCATCCGAAACCTCCGTTGTCAGATCTTTAGATACGGGACGGTAGTTGGCGGCGGCAATGTCGTCGAGTGTTCAAACCATCGACGCAAATGCCAGTCCGCAAACTCACCAGGCATGGATGCCGCTTGCCGCAGAGGTAGGATTGACCGCACAAAGGATATCCGAGCGAGTTAACCGGACGTCCCCCTTCGCCCTATGACGGCTTGCCACCGTTGCTCAATTGAAGAATACATCCGGATAGCTGGCGAAGTTCATGTGATTTTTTCTGAGGGTCCATTTTCTATGTCTGTCATTCCCGCCTTGGAAACAGAGCGACTGATATTGCGCGCACCAACGACCGAGGACTGGCCTGAATATTCTGCGTTGATGATGTCGGATCGCTCCGTCTTTATGGGTGGACCCTTTTCAATTGATTTTGCGTGGGGGTTGTTCTGCCACGATGTCGCACAATGGACTCTCATGGGACATGGCGCGCTGATGATTGAAAAACGTCGGTCAGGCATGTGTTTGGGTCAGGTCGGTATCAATCACGGTCCGCTTTTTCCAGAGCATGAATTGGGTTGGCTCGTCTATCCACATGCGGAAGGCAAGGGATATGCCTGCGAGGCTGCAACTGCGTTGAGGCACTGGGCGTTTCATGACAGGAAACTTGAGACATTGGTCAGCTATATCGATCCATCCAATATCCGATCACGCTCGCTGGCTGAGAGGTTAGGTGCTGAACTGGACACCAAAGCGACCGGCCCAGAACCAACAGACCTGGTCTACCGACACCCGATGAATTAGGTCACCTCTGGTCCGCCACGGTGAGCTGATAATGCTTCCCAATTCAGGTGGCGATATTGATCCTGAAGTCATGGTACCGCTTGCGAGCGTTTCAGTTTCCGCTCCAACTGACAGCCCCCTATCCGGTTGGTCTCCAGGTGATGTCATACCGGCGCGGCAATTTCTCAAAATGAGTTATTCAACCCAATGGCAGCTTTGAGCCCAAAAGTGTCAAATACAGCAACCTGTTCAAAGGTCGGCTTTGGCGCTTCGTCGATCTTATGCGTCCAACAGAGATTTGATGTCCGAAGCTAAGTCATCGCTCCGGACAAGGGAACCGTGACACGGCACGACCATCATCGGCGGCTTAGCCGCCAATTTGGCCTCGACCCATGTCGCGTAGACACCCTTGTCCTTAATCCCATAGGTCGGGAAAGTGCCCAATATCTCGATATGCGTGCCGATGCTCCCTGTTTTCCCGCAAGGCCCTTTGAAGGTGTCGCAAACGGTCCAGACGAGCCCCTCCGAGGTCTCAAGTGTCAACCAGACTTCGCCTGTCTTCAGCCCGTCTGGTTCGACAGTTTTGCAACCGTCGGGCAGCAGTGGTTCCAGCAATTGAAGTCTTTCAAATGAAAGACTTGTCTGTTTTTTTAAACGAGAGCACGCTTGCTCAGAGCAAACGAGTTTCGCATCGGGGAAGACCTCCACGTATTCTGCAAGCCCCTTGTGGTGGTAGTGGTTCGGCGCGAGCAGGAAAGTGACGTTGCCAAGGGCAGTCAGGCTGTCTCGGGTAACATCTCCTATGCCGAGAACCGGGTTATAGAGGCAGAGTGACCCGTCACGCAGCCGCAATGCTGTGCATCGCAATGTACCTTTTTGCGCCGACCACAGCCCAGGTTGATTCAGGATCGGAGCAAATACTGATAGCGTATTGCTCATGGGGCATCCGCTCCACGCCGCACGGTGAACCACCAGACAATCAGGGACGCAACGACCATTTCGAACCACGCCAATGGCAACGCGACGGCAAGTACACCTGGGGTCGCCAGATTCATGTTATACAGCCCCAGCCACAGGATAACGAACACCGCCATCCAAACCCCTGTACCAAAGACGACTGCATGAAGGGCGGAGGCTCCAAAAACCTTTATCGCCATCCACGGCAAGAGTGTTGCAGTGACAACCAGGATGGTGTCCCAAATGCCCCAAATCAGAAACACAGGTAGGTTCATTGGCGCGACGTCTGGCAAACTGGAAAACGCGTCACGCATCATTGGCATAACAAAAACAAAATATCGAAGAACCTCTGATGCATTGATCCAGAGAATGTTGACGAGGAGCGCCATGACGAGAGGCGAAAAGCGGCGTGCCGTTTCGAGGTTGTGAGTTAACGTGCTCATTTAATGCTTTCCGTCAGAAGACTGAGAAAATTCCGAACCGCTCGGCGCAATAGGTCGGCGTCGCTTACACTTCGCGACATCGTCCACAGCCCGGTGGTGAAGATGACCATTACCTCAGCCAATTCGATTGCCTTGTCCCGGTCGAGGTTAGGCGCGCTCTGTTGCAGTGCGCCTTTGAAACCTCGCCGCAATCGGTCGTTATGGTGATGAACCTGCGCCATAACGTCAGTATCTTCGGGTGCGACTTCGGTCGCAGAGTTGGCTACAAAACAGCCTGGTCCCGGCAAACCTTGAGCTTCGCCCCGTGCGATTTGCTGTCCAAAATATGCTGAAACGCTGATTAGATCAGCGCCCGGAGTTTCAACAACGTCGAACGCGGGCGTCACGACCGTCTGCTGATATTGCTCGAAACAGGCCAGAAAGAGAGCCCTTTTGCCACCGAAGAGGGTGTATATTCCGTGACGGCTGACCCCGGTCGCCCTGACCAGGTCATCCATAGACGACGCATGGTATCCGTTCACCCAGAAATGCTGCAAAGCGCGGTCAGCTAGCTGATTTGCAGTGAAAGACGTTGGACGCGGCATGACTCAATCGTAACAGAACAATCATTCTGCTACAACCAATACTTCGCGCGCATGTCACGAAATGTCACTTTGTCCACTGTGCTGCCATTGAGCAGAAACTTGGCCGGAGACATCCGAGCCAGGTCATCGAGTGGCGACTCAGAACCCATTTCTACCAAGTTGGGGCCCGTCGCAGATGGGATCATTGTCCGAAGCCGCTCGAAACCGACAGCCACTGTTGGCCTGGTAGAATTGCCGCAGGTCATCAATGCGTTTCGTTGATGGTCCGCTACATTAGTCTTTTTGCGACGATATACCGGCTCGGTGGCGCAAACGGATGGTTGCCAGTTTCTATGATCTTGAAGCCAGCTTGGGTAACGTGTCTTTCGAGTTCCGGGATTTCCATGAATTTCACAAAGGGTGCTTTGCCGAACCACTGCATCAGCGGCAGAGCCATCAGCATGAGACGGAATTTCAAAGGGGTTCCCTTTCCCGGCTTGCAGACAGTTTTGGATATGAAATAGCCGCCAGGTTTCACCAGGTCGCTAAGCCGTTTCAAGGCGGCAGGGGTATCTTCGATAAGGTGTATGAGGTTCAGCGCCAGAACGACATCATAAGAGCCATCCCCGATGGAATCGCCAAATACGTCCGATGCAACAAAGTTGATATTGGAGACGCCCTGTTCGAGCGCCTTGTTCCTGGCGATGGCGATCATGTTACCGGACAGGTCGCTTGCGGTGATGTGGGCAACGCTGCCGGACAACAAGAGTGCAGTGGAGCCTGTGCCGCAACCGACTTCCAGCACACGGTCGTCTTTCTTGAGATAGGTTTTTGTTCGCCCCAGCGTGTACTCATAGGAGTCCTTGTCGCTTATGGGGGACCTGGCATAGTTCTCGGCAGCCTTGTCCCAGAATTTCAGAGCTTCCTGCATCTTTTTTTCCTAATTCGGTTTCATGGTGGCACTGTTCAGCCCTTCCCAAGCATATACAGACGCATGGATGAGATATGAATTGCCGAGTTTCGTTGGATCGTTATACAAATATGCATGGATTGGCAGCACGTATCATTTGACTGGAACCAGGCCCGCGCCTTTTTGGCGACCGTGGAAGAGGGTTCGCTTTCGGCGGCCGGACGCGCCCTGGGGCTGACACAACCTACTTTGGGGCGTCAGGTAACGGCACTGGAACAGGAACTTGGCGTCGTACTGTTCGAACGCGTGGGAAGGTCGCTGGAACTGACACCATCGGGGGTGGAGCTACTGGAACACGTGCGGGCCATGCGCGATGCGGCAAACCGACTTTCATTGACCGCGTCCGGGCAATCGCAATCCATTGAGGGAACTGTGTGTATCACTGCATCGGACATTTTTTCAGTTTATGTTCTTCCGCCGGCCATCAGGCGGTTGCGGGAACTGGCACCGCGGCTCAATATTGACGTGGTGGCAACCAACGACATTCGCGACCTGCAGCGCCGCGAAGCAGATATTGCCATTCGCCATGTGCGCCCCGAGCAACCCGATTTAGTTGCGCGGTTGTTAAAGGATACGAAGGCCTATTTTTACGCCTCTTCTGACTATCTGGAAAAACGCGGACGGCCTGCCACCGTTGATGAGCTGACGGCGCACGATTTCATCAGCTTTGGAGATGTGGACCGGATGATCGGTTACATGGCGGAGTTCGGGCTGCCTCTTACCCGGGAGAACTTCCGCGTGAGTTCTGAGAACGGGATTTTTGCCTGGGAAATGGTGAGACGGGGATTTGGCATTGTTCCGATGTCAGAGATTGTGGGCGACGGGACTGCGGAAGTTGAGCGTCTGCTGCCAAACATGGAGCCATTCGAGGTACCCATCTGGCTCACCACACACCGAGAGCTGCATTCCAGCCGACGCATCCGTCTGGTATTCGACACATTGGCAGACCATTTGTCGGGAGGTGTTTGAAACGGCGCTCCACATTGAGTTCCGGCGCTATTTCGATAAGGGCCTGTCGAATGAATTTTGTAGCGCCTTGAACATCTCGTCCAAAGTCAATGCATATCCCATAGCTGTCATGCAGAGGCACAGACATACCGTACCCTGACTGTTTGCCAGCTCAAGCAGGGCAATCTGCTGGATCTCGCTGGCTTTTCGAGGCTTCTTGGGAAGCTGCATTTCCAGCCCATAGTCGCCGTCCTTGCGAATGTATTTGCGCAGGTCGAGTGTTTGTTGATCACGATAATCCTTACCCTGCTTAGCGATCGGGATAAACTGCATGTATCCGCAACTGTATCCCGACCACAAAAGCCTGGAAATCGCTCTGCCAGCGTTGAGCATGCTCAGACTGTTTCGTTTTATTAAGAACAAGAAGCAGGCAACAACCGCAACGACCATGCACATGATCGCAATAAGCGCATAAACCAAATTTAGCAGGCTCAACATTCCTTGCATCGGTTAACGGCAAGTCTCGGAAGTAGAACGTTTTGCAGATTTCCTCCATGCCGCTGTTGAATCATTCAACCCAGCTGAGCGCCCGCCCCAGCCCTCAGCCCTCAGCCCTAAGACAGCTTGCCAACCGTGCTCCTACTCCGCGACTGCCGAAAGTCCGACCTGAGCCCATTCGAGACCTTCAACATCGAGATTCGCAGGAAGATTGGCTTTCGATATTTGCAAACAATGCATGGGGGTAGCTAGAAACTCATGGTAGCCATTGAAGGCTTCGCTGGAGGCCCAACCATGATAATGCGTGTCTACCGCTGCACAGTCGTAGAGGGAAAAGAAGAGGAACACAGGGAATCTGCCTTCAAGAACAGGCATCCTGCCCTGAGTGGAAAACCGGGCTTGCTCGCCTTTTATGCTGGCAAGCCAGTACCCGGAAGCAGTGATCGAGCCAGGTGTATGGTTCAGCTATGGGAAAGCATGGAGGCCCTTACCTCCGCGCTCGGTGAACATTGGGATCAGCCGTTGAAGGCGATGCCGGAAGAGGTTCGACATATCTACGACTCAGCAACGGTTGAACATTATGAGTTGGCAGACCAGTTTCAGATCGGTGAATAGTAGTTTTATGTCTTCGGAAACAACGGCAGCAAAGTCCCCACTAAGCGCACGCCTTACCTAGCCCTACGACAGCTTGCCACCCGTGCCCCTACCCCGTGACTACTGAACGTCCGCTTTGAGCCCAATCTTACTGCATCCGCACATCGCAGTAGATGTCAGCTTTGCTTGAAGCCCACTGAAAGCGATGCTGGTACCGGGATGAGATAGTCTTCACCCTTCATTAGCTCGCGGACTTCGGCACGCACGGCGTCCCTGATCTTCGCCCGGGCATTTTCAGGTTGCGACTGCAGCATCGCAGTTGCGCGAACTGCACCCTTGTTGAAGGCGTCGAACATCTCGTCCGGATCAGAGTGCCGCCAAACTTGCGACGCAACTACGGTTGCAATCTCCCCGAAACCAGCCGCAGTTAGCATGGCTTTGACTTCGATTGGGTCCGCGAATCGAAAGTAAGGCGGGGCCTCAGGCAGCTTTGCGTTCGGGACCCCGTGTCTTTCGATGGCAGAGAGGACAATCCCAAAGCCTTCACCTGCTGCTGGAGCCGCCCAAACAGAGAATGCGAAGGCGCCACCAGGTTTCAAGACACGCCATGCTTCTTGGGCAGCTTTCTCTGGCTCCGGAAGGTGGTTCATTCCAAAGCCCATAACCACAGAGTCAAATGTTTGATCGTCGAACGGCAGGTCTTGCGCGTCGCCTTCCAAGAACTCAATGTCTGGATAGATTTTGCGGGCCAGTTCGACCTGAGCACCTGAGAAATCTAACCCTATTGGTGTGGCACCAATACTCCGCGCCGCCGCCGCGATGTAGCCTGCGCCTGTCGCCACATCCAGAACGAGTGCGCCCTGTTTGATTCCTGCCAAGTCCAGCATTGGAAGCGCTGATTGTGCCGACAACGCTCCCCAGTGATCGTGGTATGCACCTGCGGCTTTTTCCCAGCCATTCTTTTCGAAAGCAATAAATGGCTCGATGTCTTTCGTCGAAAATGTCATTAGTGAGAGTCCAAAATTGCCATTGGCACACTAAGAGCAGACGTTGGTTGCGGTCAAACTGGTGGCAGCTTCGTCCGCTTAGCCGTCATTCAACTTCAGGAACCGGTGTGGACCACGAATGTCTGCTTTGGTATCTAACAGCGTCAACAGCAGAGATCGATCGAACGGCAGCTCAGGGCCGAAAGTTACCTACATAGATGGATGCGCTCATTG
>CALIOE010000095.1 GCA_938044775.1 uncultured Rhizobiaceae group bacterium | reverse complement strand
GCATGGCAGGTGTTCTGGATAGCGCACGCTTCCGTCACTTCTTGGCCGACGAATTCAACGTCTCGATGAAAGACGTCACGGCTTTCGTTCTGGGCGGGCACGGCGACACAATGGTTCCGGTTGCAAAATACTCAACGGTTGCCGGCATTCCGCTCCCCGACCTGATCAAGATGGGTTGGCTGACCAAAGACAGAATGGAGGAGATCTTTGATCGCACACGTAAGGGTGGCGGTGAAATTGTTGCGCTGCTGAAAACCGGATCTGCTTATTATGCGCCCGCCGCCTCTGCCATCTTGATGGCCGAAAGCTTCCTGCGTGACAAGAAACGGGTTTTGCCCTGCGCAGCAAACCTGAAGGGTGAGTACGGCATTCAAGATATGTATGTGGGTGTGCCGGTCATCATCGGAGCCGGCGGCGTTGAGCGGGTGATTGAAATTGAACTGGCGAAATCCGACGAAAAGGCATTTGCCAAATCGGCCGGTGCCGTGGCCGAACTCTGTGAAACCTGCGCCGAAATCGCACCAAACTTGAAGTAAGGGATTGAGCTGATCTGCATCGCTCTCAAAGGCATGAAGATTTGGGTCGCCACGCTGGCGGCTGCGGGATTTGCGGTTGCAGTTCCGGCCGCCGCCGCAGGCGACAGCGTTTACACAAAGTTTGATCTCGGCCAGTGCAAGGTGATCCGCGAGCAGGAAGAGGGCCAAAGTGTCGAGCTCGAATGCCCTGGCCACCACGGCTTGGTGGTCTACGCAACCGAAGGTGATCTGCGGTTTGACGTGGATTATGGTGCGCCCGATGGGCGATGGGATTCCTTTGGCCCATTCAACAGCCCCCATACAACCATTGAGTGGCGAGTCACGAATGGCACACCGTTAGCGGCTATTCACCGGTTCTTTCTTGATACCGGTGAAGGCGATGCGGCGCGAAAGAAACAGGTGCTTAAGATCTCCAAGGTTGGCAGCGCGTCAAAACCCGGATGCCCGATCGCTTATGTCGATGCCAGTGCTCACAAGAACGCCAATCTTCTTGCGCGGGGCGCTGCTGACATGGCTCCCGCTTTTGATTGTGCGACCGACAAGCCGGTGATTGTCGGCTTGTCGGATGGCCTGAAAGGTTTGGGCATTATGTCCATGAACCAATGACAACCAACCTAATAAACCATCAATCGAAAAATTTTCTTCCGTTGAGGACTTCCCGATGAACATTCATGAATATCAGGCCAAACAAGTATTGGCCGGATTTGGCGCTCCCATCTCAAAAGGGGTTCCCATCCTGTCGCCTGACGATGTGGAGGCTGCAATTGCTGCGCTGCCAGGACCCGTCTATGTGGTCAAGTCGCAAATCCATGCGGGTGGCCGGGGCAAGGGCAAGTTCAAGGAACTTGGTCCCGATGCAGCTGGCGGTGTACGGATTGCAAAGTCGCCCGACGAGGTCCGGACCCATGTGTCCGAGATGCTCGGCAACACCCTGGTGACCAAGCAGACCGGTCCTGCTGGCAAACAGGTCAACCGACTCTACCTTGAAGACGGCGCTGACATCGCGAACGAGCTCTATTGCTCCATTCTGGTAAACCGGGAGACGGGGAAGGTGTCGTTTGTGGCTTCGACCGAAGGCGGCATGGACATCGAGGCAGTGGCCGAAAACACGCCCGACAAAATTCACACGATTGATATTGATGGCGCCGATGGTGTGACCGACGAGAAGGCGGCGGCTTTGGTCTCAGCATTTGCGCTCACCGGGCCGGCAGCACAAGAAGGTCCCGATCTGTTTCGAACGCTTTACAAGGCCTTTACAGAAAGCGACATGAGCCTGCTGGAGATCAATCCGCTCGTCGTGCTGGGCAACGGCTCGCTGCGCGTCCTGGACGCAAAAGTTTCATTCGACAGCAATGCCGAGTTCCGCCATCCCGAGCTCGAGGAACTGCGCGACCTGACAGAAGAGGATGCCAAGGAAATCGAGGCTTCGAAATACGACCTTTCGTATGTCGCGCTGGACGGTGAAATCGGCTGCATGGTCAACGGTGCGGGCCTGGCCATGGCGACGATGGATATTATCAAGCTTTATGGTGCCGAGCCGGCAAACTTCCTTGACGTGGGTGGTGGCGCGACAACAGAGAAAGTGACCGCCGCCTTCAAGATCATCACCGCCGATCCCAACGTGAAGGGAATTCTGGTCAACATATTTGGCGGCATTATGCGCTGCGATGTAATCGCTGAGGGTGTCGTTACTGCCGTCAAAGATGTCGGCCTGCAGGTGCCCCTGGTCGTGCGTCTGGAAGGCACGAAGGTTGAAGAAGGCAAGCAGATCATCAACGAAAGCGATGTTGATGTCGTCGCGGCCGACGATCTGGATGACGCGGCGCAAAAGATCGTGAAAGCGGTAAAAGGGTGATGAGTGTGCGGCGTCTTTTCTTAGCAGTCGGCCTGCTTGTCTGGGCCACGCCTCACTCGACCCTGGCCCAGGAATCGTCGACGGGTGAAAACCCGGATCCGGTCTTTGTCTTCAATCGCATTTGTTACGCGCAGGTGCCAAATCTGGAAGCCATTCGCAACATGGCGCTGAAACTGGCATGGCGATCCATGCCAAAAGAAGATCTCGAAGAATTCAAATCTTATGAAAACCCGACCGCTTTGCAAGGTTGGGATGTGCAGGTTGGCGAGCGGCTATTTCGTGTCGGCATCACACAAGCGCCGCTCTCAGGAAGCCTGAAAAAAAGCTTTCCAGAGTTCAGCGGCGGAACGGCAACTTCCTGCTCTCTTGTTCTCGATGATCAACAGGAGGCGGTGGTTTTCATGCCAAATATGCAAACACTGGCGGCGAAGGAACCGGTCAGCAAGGATGTGCCGGAAGGCCTGTTGCGTACCACCACGTGGGCGGGAGGCAATGATGACCTGAAAGTGTTCCTGTTTGCCAAGGCGCCGCCCACGGGCAAGGGTGGCTTGCTGAATGTAACGGTGATCCAGAAATGACCGAGCCTGCTGCATCCCAGGCACAGACCAACAGCGGCGAGATCATCGATCGCGTCTGCCCGCAATGCGGGTCCGCCTCCTTCGGGCGCAGCAAGAACTACTCAAAGGATACCTGGCGGGTTGGCGATTGCGGCGAATGCGGCTTCACCTTCCTTCAGAATGTGCCTGTCTATGACCGGTTGATTGACGAATTCGCATGGGAGAAATCTCGCCCTGCGGAAACGGCACGCCGCTACAAGGAGCGCCCGGTAACAGCAAGATTGTCGATGGCCTTTCGAAGGGCCCGCAAACCGTTTCGGGCTTCGGAGCAGGACCTCTTTACCCGTCTGTTCAAACCCGGTCCGGTTCTGGATGTCGGCTGTGGCAACGGGGAACGTATTCCAGAAGTCTTCACGCCTTATGGTATCGAGTTGTCGAAGCAACTCTGCGAAAACGCCAATGGCCGCATGAAGCCGCGCGGCGGACATGTCGTTCATGCCCCGGCGGTAGAAGGAATTGGTGAATTCGACCCAAATTTCTTCACGGGTATCATCCTGCGATCGTTTCTCGAGCATGAATGGCAGCCGAAGGAATTGCTGGAGGGTGCTCACAAGGTGCTTCGCGATGATGGCGCGCTGTTCATCCGGGTCCCGAATTTCGCCAGCTACAACCGTAAGGTCCGTGGCCCGCTATGGTGTGGCTTCCGCTACCCCGACCACGTCAACTATTTCACGCCGGACAGCCTTTCCAGAATGGCTGCCGATTGCGGGTTCGGCATGCAACTGCTGAATCCGGTCAAGATATCCATCGACGACAACATCAAGGCCGTGCTGACAAAAGCACAGCCCTCATAACGGAGAAGAGTGTTGAGCATTCTCATCGACAAAAATACCAAAGTCATCGTTCAGGGTCTGACTGGCAAAACAGGCACGTTTCACACGGAACAGGCGCTGGCCTATCACGGCACCCAGATGGTGGCCGGGACCCACCCCAAAAAAGGCGGCGAGACGTGGAAAGGATCATCAGGCGAAGAGCTCCCGATTTTCACCACTGTCGCCGATGCAAAGGAAGCCACCGGCGCCAATGCATCTGTGATCTATGTTCCACCGGCCGGCTGTGCCGCTGCAATTGAAGAGGCAATCGACGCGGAAATTCCGCTCATCGTTGCCATCACTGAAGGCGTGCCCGTGCTCGATATGGTGCGGGTCAAATCCAGACTGGAGAAATCGAAGTCGCGACTCGTTGGACCCAATTGCCCCGGTGTCATGACGCCGGATGAATGCAAAATCGGCATCATGCCGGGTAGCATTTTTAAGAAAGGCAGCGTCGGCATTCTATCTCGCTCAGGAACGCTGACCTATGAGGCCGTCTTCCAGACCACCAATGCAGGTCTTGGGCAGACGACAGCGGTGGGCATTGGTGGCGATCCGGTAAAGGGAACCGAGTTTATCGATATGCTGGAAATGTTCCTGGCGGACGATGCAACGGAGTCGATCATTATGATTGGTGAGATTGGCGGTTCGGCTGAAGAGGACGCTGCTCAATTTCTCGCTGACGAAGCCAAAACCGGGCGCAGCAAACCAACGGTTGGGTTCATCGCCGGACGCACGGCGCCTCCCGGTCGCACGATGGGCCATGCAGGCGCCGTGATATCTGGTGGCAAGGGCGGCGCTGACGACAAGATTGCCGCGCTGGAGGCCGCAGGAATTCGCGTCTCTCCATCACCGGCAAAGCTGGGTGAGACGCTTGTCGCCCTACTGAACGAATAGACCAAACCGAGCAGGAGGCGGGTTAGCCCGCAAGAAGACCATGGCCCGTGAAGAAGCAAACGAAGCTTTCGCCAATACCTCTTTTCTGTACGGCGGCAATGCCGGCTATATTGAGGAATTGTACGCTCAGTACCGCAAGAGTCCGGGTTCAGTAGACGCCGAATGGCGTGATTTCTTCGAAGGGCTCGGTGACAAGCCGGAAGACGTGACGAAAAACGCGGAAGGCGCTTCCTGGAAAAAGGCCAACTGGCCCATCCATGCCAATGGCGAGCTTGTGTCTGCTCTTGACGGACATTGGTCGGAAGACGAGATAGTCTCCGAGGCCAAGGTGGGTGCCCGCATTGCGGAAAAGGCAAAGGCTAACGGCGCGGCGCTTGATCCGCACGATGTACAGCAGGCAACTCGCGATTCCATCCGCGCTATCATGATGGTGCGCGCCTATCGGATGCGCGGACATCTCCACGCCGATCTCGACCCGCTGGGTCTTGCCGGCAAGAAGGAAGATCACAACGAGCTGCACCCGTCAGCCTACGGCTTCACCGAGGCTGACTACGAACGGGAAATCTTTCTCGACCACGTGCTGGGGCTCGAATTCGCAACCATCCCGCAGATGCTGGAGATTCTGCAGCGCACCTATTCCTCCACCCTGGGGGTGGAGTTCATGCACATCTCCAATCCGGAAGAGAAATCGTGGATACAAGAGCGCATCGAAGGGCCGGACAAAAGCATAGAGTTCACGGAAAACGGCAAGCGGGCAATTTTCACCAAGCTGGTGGAAGCAGAGGGATTCGAGAAGTTTCTTGACGTTAAATACAAGGGAACGAAACGCTTCGGCCTCGATGGCGGCGAGAGCCTCATTCCGGCTCTTGAACAGATCATCAAGCGTGGCGGCCAACTCGGTCTGACCGATATCATTCTCGGCATGGCGCATCGTGGGCGTTTGAATGTGCTGACCAACGTGATGAGCAAGCCGCTTCGGGCGATATTCCACGAGTTTAAAGGCGGCTCGTTCAAGCCAGACGAAGTGGAAGGTTCCGGCGATGTGAAATATCATCTGGGGGCTTCCTCGGACCGCGAATTTGACGGCAACGAAGTGCATCTGTCGCTTACAGCAAACCCGTCGCATCTGGAAATCGTCAACCCGGTCGTGCTGGGTAAGGCGCGCGCGAAGCAAGACAAAAACGAACCGACAAATGAACGCGGATCCCGGCAGCGCAACACGGTACTGCCGCTGCTGATTCACGGCGATGCAGCCTTTGCCGGTCAGGGTGTTGTTGCCGAGTGTTTTGGTCTTTCGGGCCTGAAGGGACACCGGACCGGCGGCTCGGTGCACTTCATTATCAACAACCAGATCGGATTTACGACCAATCCGCGCTATTCGCGCTCTTCACCCTATCCCTCTGATGTGGCGAAGATGATTGAGGCGCCGATATTCCACGTCAACGGTGACGACCCCGAGGCGGTTGTTTATGCCGCCAAGATTGCTATCGAGTTCCGCCAGAAATTCCGTAAGCCGGTCGTTATCGACATGTTCTGCTACCGCCGCTACGGCCACAATGAGGGTGACGAACCGGCCTTCACCCAGCCGATCATGTACCGCAAAATCAAGGAACATCCGAGCACATTGACGCTCTATGCTGACCGGCTGCGCGAAGAAGGATTGCTGTCGGAAGATCAAAAGACTGCCAAACTGGCAGAGTTCCGGAAACGGCTGGACGATGAGTTCGACATTGCCGATGACTACAAGCCCAACAAGGCCGATTGGCTTGATGGAGCATGGTCCGGCATGCGCGAGGCGGAAACGGCAGAAGATCCGCGGCGCGGCAATACCGGCTTTGAAATTGAAGAACTCAAGAAAATCGGACGCAAGATTACGAGTGTTCCTGAGGGGTTCAAGGTCCATAAGACCATCAAGCGGTTTCTCGACAATCGAGCCAAACTGATCGAGCGCGGCGAAGGGATTGACTGGGCCACTGCAGAGTCATTGGCCTTCGGATCGTTGCAGATGGAGGGTCATCGGATCCGTCTTTCGGGCCAGGATTGCGAGCGTGGCACATTCTCCCAGCGTCACACAGTGCTCTATGATCAGGAAACAGAGGCCCGCTACAAGCCGCTCGACAATCTGGGAGATGGGGCCGCCTCGTATGGTGTCATCAACTCCATGCTGTCGGAAGAGGCGGTGCTGGGATTCGAATACGGCTATGCTTTGGCGGATCCAACGGGGCTGACCATCTGGGAAGCCCAGTTCGGAGATTTCGTCAATGGTGCCCAGGTCGTGATCGACCAGTTTATTTCATCAGGCGAGCGCAAGTGGCTGCGCATGTGCGGGCTCGTCATGCTGTTGCCCCACGGTTACGAAGGTCAGGGACCTGAACACTCCTCGGCGCGGCTTGAACGCTTTCTCCAGTCCTGCGCCGAAGACAATATGCAGGTGGCCAACTGCACAACGCCGGCCAACTACTTCCACATTTTGCGGCGTCAGCTAAAACGCGATTTCCGCAAGCCGCTGGTGATGATGACACCAAAGTCTCTGTTGCGGCACAAGAGCGCGGTTTCCTCGCTCGAGGAACTCGGTGAACAATCAACCTTCCACCGCCTGCTCTGGGACGATGCCGAGCACAACAAAGGTGCAGCCATCAAGCTGGTCAAGGACAACAAGATCCGGCGGGTCGTGCTCTGTACCGGCAAAGTCTATTACGACCTTTACGAAGAACGTGAGAAGCGCGGCATAAACGATGTATACCTGTTGCGGGTCGAACAATTGTATCCAGTACCGGCCAAGGCGCTTGTCAATGACCTTTCCCGTTTCAAAGGCGCGGAGATGGTCTGGTGCCAGGAAGAACCCAAGAACATGGGTGCATGGTCATTCATTGAGCCCTACCTGGAATGGGTGCTGGCCCACATAGAAGCCAAGCATCAGCGCCCGCGCTATGCAGGTCGCGCAGCTTCGGCCTCCACCGCAACAGGTCAGATGTCACGCCATATAGCGCAGCTTGAGGCGTTCCTCGAAGAGGCCCTGGCTTAACCCAAACCGTGCGGGTCGACCGGCCCGTGAACATACGTCATTTAAGGACAACCAAAATGGCAACAGAAATTCGCGTACCAACACTGGGTGAATCAGTCACCGAGGCAACAATCGGCAAATGGTTCAAACAACCGGGCGATGCGGTCAAAGCGGATGAACCGCTGGTAGAACTGGAAACGGACAAGGTCAGTGTCGAGGTGCCGGCGCCTTCAGACGGCGTTCTCGAGGCGATTGAAGCTGCAGAGGGCGAGACTGTGGGGGTCGATGCTCTGCTTGGTTCGCTAATTGCGGGCAACGGCTCAACCGCCTCAGCATCGGCTGCGGCAGCAGCGCCAAAGGCGGCCGCCCCGGCTGGGAAGTCCGGCGGTGATGATGCAGGTGAGTTGATCGACGTGATCGCGCCAAGCGCCGGCGAGTCGGTGACGGAAGCCGAGGTTGGAGAATGGTATGTGGCGGTTGGCGCGGCACTGGCTGTCGACGACCCGATCGTTGAGCTGGAAACGGACAAGGCAGCGATGGATGTGCCCGCCGCCAGCGCCGGTGTCCTTGCCGAGGTGTTGGCAGAGACTGGTTCTGTGATCGCGCCCGGAGACGTGATTGGGCGCATTCGGGTGGGCGGCAACGCAACGGCCGGGGCAAGCGCCGCTCCGAAAGCCACTGCAGCCGCGGCGCCGCCGACATCTTCCATGCAGCCTGCTCCGGCGGCCGCAAAAATGCTTGCCGACAACAACCTTGCAGCTGATCAGGTTTCGGGGTCCGGTAAACGCGGGCAGGTATTGAAAGGCGACGTGATTGCCGCCCTGGAAAGCGGTGCTGCATCGGCAAAATCCGCGCCTGCTCCGGCGGCGCGGCCGGCCTCCGGCGTCGAAGATGAAGTGCGCGAGGAGCGCGTACGCATGACGCGCCTGCGCCAGACGATCGCCCGGCGCCTGAAAGATGCCCAGGACACGGCGGCCATGCTGACAACGTTCAACGAGGTCGACATGGGGCCGGTCATGGAACTGCGCAAGCAATACAAGGACCTGTTCGAGAAAAAGCACGGCGTGAAGCTCGGGTTCATGGGATTCTTCGCGAAGGCGGTCTGTCATGCGCTGAAGGAAATTCCCGCCGTCAATGCCGAAATCGATGGTACCGACATCATCTACAAGAACTACGCTCATATCGGCGTAGCGGTCGGTACTGATAAAGGGCTGGTTGTTCCCGTCGTTCGCGACGCAGACCAGATGTCGATTGCCGAAATCGAGGCCGAGATTGGTCGCCTTGGTCGCAATGCCCGCGATGGCAAACTTGGCCTAGCAGACATGCAGGGTGGGACATTCACCATTTCCAATGGAGGTGTTTACGGGTCGCTGATGTCGACCCCGATCCTGAATGCACCGCAATCCGGGATTCTCGGCATGCACAAGATTGACCAGCGTCCCGTCGTCAAGAATGGCGAGATCGTCATCGCGCCGATGATGTATCTGGCGCTTTCCTATGACCACCGGATCGTCGATGGCAAGGAAGCGGTGACATTCCTTGTCCGGGTTAAGGAGAGTCTGGAAGATCCGCAGCGTCTCGTACTGGACCTGTAAAATGACATCGGTCTTCCTTGTTACCGGCGGAAGCCGCGGAATCGGTGCTGCGACGGCGCTCCTGGCCGGGTCCGGCGGCGCTTCGGTCTGCGTAAACTATGTTGCCAACCAAAAAGCCGCTGAAGCTGTTGTTTCCCAGATAGAAGATGCTGGCGGCAAAGCCATCGCTGTTCAGGGCGACATGGCCGTCGAGGCTGATATCGTTCGGGTATTTGAGGCATGTGAAGCGGCACTTGGTCCGGTTACTGTGCTGGTCAACAATGCCGGCGTGGTCGACACGGAAGGCCGGCTCGAGGAGTTCAGTGCTGAGCGTATCGCACGCATCATCAACCTCAATGTCACCGGCGCCCTGATCTGCGCTCGTGAGGCCGTCAGACGCATGTCGACAAAAAATGCTGGTCGCGGCGGCGCCATCGTCAACATATCGTCCATGGCTGCGCCGCTGGGCGGTCCTGCAACCTATGTGGACTATGCTGCTTCCAAGGGCGCAATCGATACGCTGACCGTCGGCCTTTCCCGCGAAGTGGCGATGGAAGGCATCCGCGTTAATGGCGTGCGACCAGGGATAATTGATACTGAGATACACGCATCGGGTGGCAATCCGAACCGGGCAAGGGATCTGGCTCACACCGTCCCCATGGGGCGTGCGGGAACTGCAGAAGAGGTTGCCGAAGCCGTTCTCTGGCTGGCATCAGACGCTGCCTCTTACGTCACGGGCACCACGATAAATGTGTCCGGCGGTCGGTGATATGCTTCGCCTCCGGTCGACATTTGCCATTCTTGCGACCGGTGTGCTGGTGACGATGCCGGCTTTGGCGCAGCAGCCCTGCAAGCAGAAGGAGGCGATCTATTCCGATGAGGATGGTGCTTACAGCCTGACTTTCAAGCAGCCAACGGGCGGACTGGGGATATCAAGCAATTACTTTGAGATGTTGCCCAAGGATGGCGCGGTTGCCCTCAATGGCTGGGTGATCTGGTCTCAGGATGTTCCGCTGCCGGAAGCCGCCCTTGGTCACAAGTGCCCGGAAGGTGACATTACCGGGGCGGAGCTGGAAAAGTGTTCTGTATGGAAAGGTGTTGTCTATCAATTGCTGGATGATGCCCAGGCAGACGTTCTGGGCCCCGGTGAAGAACCGGCTGCAAAAGCTCTTTTGTTGCCTGGTTTCGGGATGGCATTGCGCTCTTCGGGGGCCTGGGAGAAAGACGGATTTGATAAGGTGCCCTGGGATGTGTTTCGTATGTCGGGTTGTACCTCGTCTCAATAAGGACTGAATAGAAATTAATCCGCTAGGGCGGCTTGAAAGGAATGTTATGGCTGATCTGTTTGATGTGTTGGTGATCGGTTCCGGACCGGGCGGTTATGTGTGCGCCATCAAGGCGGCCCAGCTGGGATTGAAAACGGCGATTGTCGAGAAAATGCCAACGCTTGGCGGCACCTGTCTGAACGTTGGCTGCATTCCTTCCAAAGCGCTGCTGCATGCTTCGGAAATGTTCCATGAGGCGGGCCATGGGTTTGATGCATTGGGCATCAACATCAACAAACCAAAGCTCGATCTGAAAAAAATGATGGCTCACAAGGATGCAACGGTGAAGGCCAATGTGGATGGTGTTGCCTTTCTGATGAACAAAAACAAGATCGCGGTCTTTCAAGGCACTGGAAAAATCGCTGCAAAGGGCAAGGTCGACGTAACGGATGGGGATGGCAAAACACAGAGCCTGGAATCGAAGAACATCGTTATTGCCACGGGTTCGGAAGTGGCCGGAATACCGGGTGTCGATGTCACATTTGACGATAGTGTCGTTGTCTCTTCCGATGAAGCAATCGCCCTTGCGAAGGTTCCCGGTAAGATGATTGTGGTCGGTGGCGGTGTGATCGGGCTTGAGCTGGGGTCCGTGTGGTCACGGCTTGGCGCCGAGGTTACTGTTGTTGAATATCTCGATGCCATTCTTGGTGGTATGGACGCAGGGGTGTCCAAACAGTTCCAGCGCATGCTGAAAAAGCAGGGCATGACGTTCAAGATGTCGTCTAAGGTCACCGCTGTGGAGAAGAAGGGCAAGAAAGGGTTTGTTACCTTTGAACCGGTGAAGGGCGGAGAGGCCCAAACTCTGGAGGCCGATGTCGTGTTGGTCGCCACGGGCCGCCGACCCTATACCGACGGCCTCGGCCTCGAGGAAATGGGCATCGAGACCGAGCGCGGCATGATAAAAACAGACAGCCACTGGCGCACCAATGTGGACGGCGTTTACGCCATCGGCGATGTGATTGCCGGACCCATGCTGGCCCACAAAGCGGAAGACGAGGGTGTCGCGGTTGCCGAAACGATTGCCGGGCAACATGGCCACGTCAATTATGGTGTTATTCCCGGCGTGGTTTACACGATGCCGGAAGTGGCTTCTGTCGGAGCCACCGAAGAACAACTGAAAGCCGATGGCGTGGACTATGTGTCCGGGCAGTTCCCGTTTTCAGCTAATGGTCGCGCCCGGGCGATGAATTCCACAGACGGTTTCGTTAAATGTCTGGCGGATGCCAAAACTGACAAACTGTTGGGTGTCCATATTGTCGGATTTGGCGCCGGCGATATGATTCATGAGGCGGCGGTTCTGATGGAGTTTGGCGGGTCATCGGAAGACCTCGCCCGCACCTGCCACGCCCACCCGACTCTGTCGGAGACCGTTAAAGAAGCCGCGCTCGCTACCTTTGCCAAACCACTGCATATGTAGCGGGCTCGCGACGGGAAATATTCCACCCTGCTTCATGCGGCCCGCAGGCGAGCTCAGCACCAAGGCCTATGGCCATGATTGCGAAACATCGAAGTCCGGATCCGCGGCCTTTATTCATAGAAGTTCCGATGAGTCCGGCAGGCAGCAATTAACAGGTATCCGGCCATTCAGATGCCTGGCGAATTGCCTGTTTGGGCTCAATACGGACCTGGATCTGGTTTTCCTTGTTAACGAAAAAGCGGGGTGAAATGTGGTGGATGAACAAACAGTCGACGTCTACAACAAGAGGGGCGAAGACTATGCCAGGGTATTCGCAAGCGAAGGATCGAGTGGTTCGCTGAGAGCATTCATGGCGTTGTTGCCGAAAGGTGGGCGCGTTCTCGACCTCGGTTGCGGACCAGGGAGGGCATCTTACCAATTGCGCCAGGCTGGGTTCAAACCGGATGCGGTAGATGCGTCTCCTGAGATGGTACGCTTAGCCAATGAGAATTTTGAGCTTGATGCTCGTCTGGCGACGTTTGATGAGATGGATGCAGGCCAGAAATATGAAGGCGTCTGGGCAAATTTCAGTCTGCTGCATGCGCCGCAGGCAAGCTTTCCCGGTCATCTGAAGCAAGTCCACTGTGTATTGAATGCAGAGGGCATTTTTCATATTGGAATGAAGCGGGGAAACGGCGAACGAAGAGACAGGCTTGGTCGGTTTTATTCGTTTTATGAAACGGACGTGTTGTCGGATCATATGAGACGGGCCGGGTTTGATGTGCTTAAGGTGACGGAGGGTGAGGAAAAAGGGCTCGCCGGTAGCCTTGATCCGTTCGTTCTCTTGCTCGCGAAGAAGGCATGATCGCCCCAATGCGGGTGAAAAACACGGCGCAGGAAACAGTGGTTTGTGAGAGATAACCTGCCTGGGTTTGATGGAGGTATCTGTGATCGCGATGGTCTCATAGCAGCCAGTAAGTCGCACTGCTTGAATTCCGGCCCTTAACGCAACGCGGAATTCGAACCGCGTTGTGGCAATCTGCGCAACGATCGCCTCGACCGGCCGGACGACATGTGGCGCTTCAGCGAATTGTCATGGCAAAGGCTGCAAGCGCTATGGCCACAATCACTGCCGACAACACCAGATATGTTGTCAGTTTGCTGATTACTGGATTCTCAAGTTGAACGGTGAGGTCCTGATCAGGAGTGACATAGACGGAGTAGAATGTATCCCAGGTTCCCCGCGTGACTCTGTTTTCAACCGCGAGCGCCTGTGACATGAGCGGCTTGGGAAATATCCAGTTGGAACCCTTAACTTCAACAAGGCCGGAAGGTGTTTCGCCGGCGACAGAAGGTATGGCGGTAAAGGCATAGATTCCGCCCATGCTGCCTTGAAGTTTTCTGAGAATGCGCTTTCTCTCACCAGCCTTGATTGCAACAGATCGCATAGTGTCTCCCTGAACCACGACACTATGAAACTTGCCGGATCAAGTCGAGTTGCAGGCAAGACCCGCATGTTGCAAAAGTCGTCCTGCTTCTTCCGCAACCGGTTTTCAAAGCTCCTTCCAAAGCTGCCCTACCCGATCCCGCTGCCCATCGGATCGAATCATCCCGGCACCACCGCCCAATCCCCCGCGCCCGCCGAGCCTGAGCTGATTGGTCGCACGCGGCGGAGCACCGTCCGACTCAAACGCCTTGAGCCGGACAATCCTGTCTGATGGCGATCAAACCGCATTGCCAGGTTGATGTGCCGTCGATGCTGCACCAGGTATCGAATTCTGAGGATGGCGAGGCGATAAAAAAAGCCCGACTGGAGCAGCCGGGCTTTCTGGTTCTACTGAGTGCTCAGTTTTACGCTACTGTTACGCTACAAACGCTGAACTTACTCGGAAGTCTCTTCGTCAAGCGTCGTTTCGACATTTGAGTCGGATACTTCGGTCTTCTCTTCAAAAAGCGGCGGCTCTTTCGGATCGAAAGTCGTCATCGCTTCTTCGGATTCGCTTACAACAGACGCCGTATATGCATTAGTCTTCATGTCTGCTGATTTACCAAAGCCGCAGGCGAGAGCCGGGCTGGCAGCGAATGCCGTGGCGAGAAGTGCTGCAGTTAAGGTCTTCATCGGGGAAATCTCCAATTGCCTTCATGTGCAGACAAATATTAACAGCACTTTGGTGATTCAGCAAATCACAGAGCCGCGACGGGCAGGCTCCGCCATACATCCACTACGAGCAGGTGTCTTCAAACGCACGGTCGGCATTGCGGAAACACCGGTTCTTTGAGGAGCAGAACAGGCGTTCAACCTTGGAATAGCTCATAATTCCGGATCTGACCTGTCCATTCGGCCTGCGTGAGCAGCGCAGGACGATCTCGATGATCAAGCCTTTGTCCGTGGTCATCTCAACGGTGGCATCGCGGTCGATAAATCCAGGATACAGCGAAAAATTGCTCGCCTGTGCCGGGTTGGCAGCCATTGTTGTGGTGGAAGCTAGAAAAGCAGCAAGAATGAGGTTTCGCATGAGGCATATCCTGTGTTGCACGCAATTGCGTTGCAACGGGATCTGCAATCTCCATGCCGCTCATCCACGGCAAAGTTGTTTCAATATGGAACGATTTGGACCGATTACCGGGTCATGCGTGTCAGAGTGTAGCCCTTTTGTGCCAGAATGTTCACGATGCCCTTTTCACCCGGCAAGTGAAGGGCACCGACTGCGATGAACGCACTGCCCTTTTCAATCAGCGGAATCGCGCTGTCGGCCATGCCGAAATTGCGCTTGTCGATGATGACGCGCTGAAATTCTGCATAGTCTCCGGCATCGGCAGCGTTCTGGTTTTCGACGAATCCGTTCTCGCCCATTTGCAGCATCAGTGCCCAGACAGTGCCCATATCTTCCTTCAGATAGAGCTGAATCATGGTTTCAAACAGGTCATCCATGCGCGGACCCATGCGGACGGCCTGAACAAGGCTTTTGATGGCATAGGTTTCCGGGATTGAACTGATGGCTGCCATCTGACTTTCCAGTGTTTCCAGGCCAACCAGCTTTTTCTCCATCCGGTTGGCATTGTTGCCGAGTTTGATGTCGAGGAAAGGCTTGTTTTGTCGTTTGCGCTGCAATTCGCATGCGGGCAGCACCAGGGTGCCCATCAACGCCCAGGGCTTCATTCTGCCGGCCACATTCCATGGAAGGCCCAACGCACTGGCTGCCTTTTTCTTAATGGCTTCAAGATCGGCAGGAGCAAATTTTGAGTCCAGGGTCGTTCCATCGCTATACATGGTTGACTGCATAATGGAGAACGCCTTGCTGGCCATCAATTGTGGGTCGAGCATCTCGATAATTTCCAGCGCTACCGTGGAGGATGACTGAAATGCTTCTTCAGCAGCGGGGTTGAGTGTCAGGAGACGCGGGTCCGAGAGGTGGATTGTGCCGAACAGGTAGGAAGGCCGCAGGCCTTGCTTCTCGATCTTCCAGATCAGGCCACGACCGTTGAGAATCGATTGAGACCTTGCCCTGACCTTTTCTGCAATTTGGGGCTGCTCGTTTTCCAGTTCGGTCAGTAGATTTTTCCCGGTGCAGGTCACGCTTTCGGCATGCGCCACCCCCTTTTCGAGGGTAAAAAAGGCAACCAGGCACAGCAGAACGGGGAAAAGTCTCTTCATAATATCTCTATGCTCGCGGATGCGCGGCGCTCCAGGTTTTCAACAAGCTGTCGGTATCGACTGCAGTGTATTTTTGCGTTGTGGAAAGGCTGGCATGTCCCAGCAGTTCCTGAATGGTGCGCAGATCGCCACCATTGGCCAGTAGATGTGTGGCAAATGAATGACGCATGGCGTGCGGTGTTGCTGTTGCAGGAAGCCCGAGAGCGCCCCGCATGAGCCGCATGGAGCGCTGGATGATCGCGGCCTGAACCGGTTTGCCACGGGCGCCCAGAAACAACGGGGTGTCCGCTGTAATCGCATGCGGGCAGAGGCGCAGATAATGCTCGACCGCCTCTGCAACCACCGGCAGCAGTGGCACCAGGCGGGTTTTTCCGCCTTTGCCCAGAATGGAGAGCATAGAAACTGTGACTTTGGGCTTGATCGCAGGGTTAACGCCAAAATCGTTGGCGGCCAGCCCCAGCGCTTCCATGATGCGAAGGCCGCAGCCGTAGAGCAGACTCATGATGGCCGCGTCGCGGGCCGCTATCCATGGTTCGTCGTGCATCTGGACGGACGCGTTGGCGAGCGCAACGGCTTCGCCCGGCGAGACCGGTTTGGGGATTGTCGCGGGTTGCCGCGGCGCGCGCATGGCTGTTAATCCGGCACTGGAGGCCTCACCACGTTTCTCCAGAAACCGGACAAACGAGCGGATTCCGGCGAGATCGCGCGCCAGCGTCCGGGCTCCGTTCCCGGCTTCCCGCCGCCGCGCCAGATATCCTCGCAACTGGAGCGGCTTGAGATCGGCGAAATCCGTCTTTTTTGCCGGCCGGCCGAGATAGCCGGTCAGATGCTGGCAGAACTGGCGCAGGTCACGCTCATAGGCTGCCAGCGTGTTTGCTGCCATGCGCCGCTCTGCGCCAAGTTGCTGAAGCCATGCCGCTCGAGCTTTCAAAAGGCAGGGAGCCGCTGGGATCAATATTTTCGACGGCGATTTCATTGCCGCAGAATGCCACGGGGCAGGTTAGCAAGTGGTTAGCTGGAACGTGGCCCCTCGGCGCCAGACAGTTCTTCATGGAACGAAGTGCCGGATTCCAGGAGTTCTCATGAAAACTCGAAGTAGGGACCTGCCTTTTCAAGCGTGCGCTGGAATGCCGGGCGGCTGTGCATGCGTTCGACGAAACCGGCAATTTTGGGGAAGTCAGCCGAGCGCTTCTGACGCACTGCGATCTCCGCCGGGAAACTGAGCATTATGTCCGCTGCCGACAAGTCATCGAGCACGAAATGGCCGGAAGGTCGAATGACTTGTTCCATATAGGAAAAATGGCTGTCCAGCTGTTCCTTAATGCGTGGTTGCAATGGCGCGCCGGCTTCCCCAAGGCGACCAACATAGAGAGCCAGCAGGGCTGGGGTCATTGCGGACCCTTCAGCGAAATGCATGAGTTCCATGTGTTCAATATAGGCGTCGCTGTCGACCGGCGGCACCATGTGCGGGCCATGACGGGCGCAAAGATATTCAACAATCGCGGCGGACTCTGTGATCAGATGTCCGTTGTCCTGGATCATGGGAGACTTGCCCAGAGGATGTACCGCACGCAATTCGACGGGAGCCAGACTGGTCTTTGCATCGCGCTGATAGGTCTTCAGCTCGTAGGAGATTTCGAGCTCTTCAAGCAACCACAGGATGCGTTGTGAGCGCGAATTGTTCAGGTGGTGAAGCGTAAGCATCCCGGGCCCCTAAATCTTCTGTCCGGTCTTCTCCCAGTCGGCAAGAAACGCAGCAAGGCCTGCGTCGGTAAGCGGGTGTTTTACCAGCTTTTCGATCGTGCTCGGTGGCAGTGTGGCCACATCGGCACCTGCAATCGCGCAATCTTTCACATGGTTCAAGGACCGGATCGAAGCGGCGAGGATTTTGGTATCGAAATCGTAATTGTCATAGATCGCGCGGACTTCCTCGATCAGTTCCATACCATCGATGCCACTGTCATCGAGCCGCCCAATAAACGGTGAGACGTAGGTGGCGCCGGCCTTGGCGACCAGCAGGGCCTGCGGTGCCGAGAAACACAGCGTCATGTTGGTCTTGAAACCCTCGTCAACGAGCGTTTTGCAGGCTCGCACGCCGTCCATGGTGATCGGGAGCTTGATGCAGATATTGCTGGCGATGCCTGCCAGAGCGCGGCCTTCACTCAACATTGTGTCGTAGTCGGTGGCGGCAACCTCGCCGGAAACATCGCCATCAACCAGGTCGCAGATTTCTTTCAACACCTCTTTAATGTCGCGTCCCGACTTCAGGATCAGGGAAGGGTTTGTGGTCACTCCATCCAACAATCCGGTTTCATTCCACTGACGGATTTCGTCAACGTCGGCTGTATCGAGAAAAAATTTCATGGGGTGTGTCTCCGGTCTGAATTCCCCATTGGGGGGAACTGGTTTACCCCTATGTAGCGAACCGAGGTCGCAGCGTCACGATGCAAAAGGCAGAAGCTTGGAACTGGATTTGGGAGATAAGCCGGAAACGGTGTCCGTGTTGCTGCCTATTCCAGCCGAGCGGGCCTATTCCTACGCCGTTCCACCAGGGCTGACCCTGGCACCTGGTGACTATGTTCAAGTGCCACTGGGACCGCGCAAGGTGGCCGCGATCGTCTGGGATTCGCCTGGAGATGATGAAGTAGATCCAATAAAACTGCGTCCGGTTGAGCAGAAGTTCGATTGCCCACCCCTGGCCCGCGACATGCGCAAGTTCATCGACTGGCTTGCGGCGTACACGCTATCGCCACCTGGTATGGTGTTGAGATCAGTCCTTCGTGCTCCCGGTGCACTGGACCCCGAATTGCCGCTGGATGGTATCCGGTTTTCCGGCGGAGAACCTGAGCGTCTGACCGATGCCCGCAGGCGTGTGCTTGAAGTCGTTGCCGAACAGGAGGGACTGGCCTGGACGCGCTCCGGTCTGGCCAATGTGGCCGGTGTCAGTGCTTCGGTTGTTGAAGGACTGCAGAAGCAGGGTATTTTTGAACCGGTTCTTATCCCTCCAGCGCCTGTCGTAGCGAAGCCCTTGCCGGACACGGTCGGGCCAGACCTGAGCGAGCAACAACAGAAAGCCGCTACTTTGCTGGTTGAAAGTGTCGAGACGGGCGGATTTGAAACCTGCCTGCTGGACGGGATTACTGGTTCAGGCAAAACCGAGGTCTATTTCGAAGCAATTGCGGCAGCTCTTGATCGTGGAAAGCAAGTTCTCATTCTGCTCCCTGAAATAGCGCTGACAGCAACGTTTCTGGAACGGTTTGAACAGCGATTTGGTGCACCGCCTGCACAGTGGCACTCCGGACTTGCACCGCGGATGCGGGAACGCGTCTGGCGGCAGGTGGCGACGGGGCAGGTGAGGGTCGTAGCCGGTGCCCGTTCAGCTCTGTTTTTGCCTTTCCCGGAGATCGGGCTGATCATTGTCGATGAAGAACATGACAGCGCCTACAAGCAGGAAGACCGCATGTTCTATTCTGCCCGGGATATGGCGGTGGTGCGGGCATCAATAGGCAGTTTTCCGTGCATACTTTCTTCGGCCACACCATCAGTTGAGAGCCGGGTCAATGCCGAGGCGGGCCGCTATCGCCACGTGCGCATGGACGAGCGTCATGGCGATGCGGTTCTGCCCGATCTCGATATTATCGATATGCGTAAAAATCCGCCGCCCAGAGGCAAGTTCCTATCGCCAATATTGACCGATGCGATGAAAGCTGCCGTCGGCCGAGGTGAACAGGCGCTGCTATTCCTCAACCGGCGCGGTTATGCTCCCCTGACTCTTTGCCGGGTATGCGGTTTTCGGTTTGAGTGCCGCAATTGCTCTGCCTGGCTCGTTGAACACCGGTTTCGCAATCAGTTGCAATGTCATCATTGTGGACACAGTGAGCCGACGCCAGAGGCATGCTCCAATTGCGGTACACTCGATCATCTGGTCGCGTGTGGCCCAGGGGTTGAGCGACTGGCTGAGGAAGTCGATGAAACTTTTCCAGATGCCCGCATTATTGTGCTGTCGTCGGACATGCTGGGTGGAGTTAACCGGCTTCGGCTGGAGCTCGAATCCATCGCCAAAGGCGAAGCAGATATTGTTATCGGCACTCAGGTCGTGGCCAAAGGGCACAATTTTCCTCTGATGACTTGTGTGGGTGTCGTCGATGCGGATCTCGGCCTGGCAAATGGTGACCCGCGCGCTGCCGAGCGCACTTTTCAATTGCTGTCCCAGGTGACGGGCCGTGCTGGACGAGTCGGCGGCAAATCTATCGGCCTGATGCAGAGTTACGCGCCGGAGCACCCGGTTATCCAGGCTATTGCTTCGGGTGATCGGGAAGCGTTTTACGAACGCGAGATCGCTATGCGTAAATCGGCCGGGTTGCCTCCTTTTGCGCGTCTTGTGTCCATTATTGTCTCAGCGCTCGACAAACGAGAGGCTGAAAGTCACGCGCGTGCAATCAAGCTTGCTGCGCCCGCTTCAGCAGAGGCGCAGATCTTAGGCCCGGCTGAAGCTCCCATGGCGCTGGTTCGCGGGCGCTATCGCTACCGCTTGCTGGTTCACGCGCCGCGTGCCTTTGATGTTCAGTCTTATTTGCGAAGCTGGATGAGTGCCGGCCCCAGGGAACGCGGGTCTGTAAGGGTCCAGATTGACGTTGACCCACAGAGTTTCCTCTAGGGTTTGGCTTTTAAGCGTTAAGTAACCCTGATTTGCTTCATTGGCTGCGAAACCGAACGAAGGCCTTGGGGCCCGATGGGGGATAGCCGAGTCATGACCGAAGCAACCAAAGCCAGTCCAGCGGCGCTCGACGAAGTCGCTGCAAAGCAGCAATTGCAGTTTGCCGAATTGCTGCCGCGTGTTGCTGATGAGTACGGGAAATCCGTAGGTACACAGTTAAAGGAACTGCTGTCCTATTGTGTGCGCGGTAACAAACTCAGCGCGGATGAGTACTACCACATGCGTCTGTTCGATGATGCAACCTACTCGCCCGAAGAGAAGAAACGGTTTGTGGGTTTGCGGAAGTCGCGGGCAATCTGGTCGAACCTCATGTCGGTCAATAAATTCGTTGGCACCGTGGCCGACAAATTGGCTTATGAAAAAATGATGGGCGGCTTTGGATTTGCCGTTACCGAAACGATCGCCATCGCCGGCGGCCACTATCCTGAAGGCTCAATCGAAAAATTGAAGAGCCTCGAGCAGTGTGTGTCGTTCATGGAAAATGCTGCATTCCCGGTCTTCGGCAAACCTATCAATTCCTACCAAAGTCTGGGATCGGCCCGGTTTGATGGTTTCGACAAGGCGACGAGATCGCTTACTTTGGCAAATGGCAATGTCATTTCCTGCGAACAACTCTGGCAGGAAATTGAAACCAAATTTCACGGAGATTATCTGTTTCAGACCTGCATTGATCCACATCCGGCGCTGGCAGCCATTTGCGGGGGCGGCCTGCCCACCGTGCGCGTCGTGACACTGGATGCAGGTGAAGGTCCCGAACTTTTCAGGTCCTGCATCAAGCTTACGGGATCCGGAAATGTGGCGGACAATTTCTGGCGTTCCGGCAACCTGCTTGCACCGATCGACTCTGAAACCGGGCGGATGGGCGCAGCGCTGACCCAGATGGGCATCGATGGCGAGTATTTGAACGAGCATCCCGTTACCGGCGCAGCGATTGATGGGGTTGAGCTTCCTCATTGGCCTGCAATCGTCGAAATGGCTCTCAATGCGCACCGCATGATGCCGCGTGCTCTGATATTCGGTTTTGACATCGCGATTTCAAGCGATGGCCCGCTTCTGGTCGAGGCGAACAGCGATCCCCACCTGATCATGTTGCAGATCGCACACCGCAAAGGCGTGTTGGACGAGAAAATGTTGGCAGCAATGAATTATGCAGAACAAATCAAGGCAGGCCACATGGTGGAAGTGAAGAAAACCTTCGCAAAAGAGGCTGCCGAGGCAAAAAGTGAAATCAAACAGGCGGTATCGAGCAAAGTCGCCTGAGAGCGAAAGACTCTCTGTATGATTGCTTGGCCGAGCTTGAATTTCGGATGTCCCGGCTGCAATTTCGGCGAAAGCTGAACGAAGACTGGTTGCATGGAAATCGAGTTTGTACAGCCGCAGACCGTCGGCGAGTGGATGGCATGGCTGACTGCGCTGGCCTGCGTGTTGGTCGGATTCTGGGTAATGTTGATGCCCAGGACTTTTCTGCGACTGCTCAAACTTGCCCCCTCAGATGGGACAAGTGAAGGAATCTCTCAGTTTCGGGGAGCGTTTGGCGGCTTTTGGGTCGGATTAGGCATTGCAGCCCTGCTTTTGCACCCGCAGCCGCTGATTTATCTGGCTATAGGGTTTGCGTTTGCCTTTGCAGTTGTTGGCCGCTTGCTGACGATTCTGATCAATCGGTCATTCAGTCCGTTTGTTGCGGTTGCTATCGTTTTTGAGGCTGTATCCGCCTTTTTCACCCTGGCATATGCCCTGGCCTGGATCGGTTAATCCACGCCTTATCAAAAAGCTGCATTTTAGCTTGTTGCGACTCAAAAATTGCTGTGCTACGTGGTGCGCGACCCAGCGGTACGGGGGCTCCTTCCGATCCGCATGGGCATAGACAAATCAACACGTTTTGCCGTTTTGAGTGCCGCTCCGGATGCTCCCCGCAGCAAAACTTTGCCAGAGAAGAACCTACGTGGCTGATTCATCTTCCTCAAGTGCTGGTCAGATTTCCGGCGTGGCAGAACGCTATGCGTCCGCCCTCTTTGAATTGGCAGTTTCCGAGAACAAAATCAGCGCTGTAGAGAAGGACCTCGGGCGCCTGGAAGCTCTGCTGTCCGGCAGCGAGGACCTGGTCCGGCTTGTTAAGTCGCCGGTGTTTTCGGCTGACGATCAGGTCTCTGCGATTGCGGCGGTGCTTGATAAAGCCAAAATCTCCGGCCTTGTCGGGAATTTTGTTCGTGTTGTTGCAAGTAACCGTCGGTTGTTTGCAATTCCGGACATGATCCGTGCGTTTCGCCAGAAGTTGGCGGAACACCGTGGTGAAACGTCTGCGCAGGTTACCGTCGCGCAAAAACTGACGGCCGAGCAGACAAAACAATTGAAGGCGACGCTGAAGGGTGTCGTCGGCAAAGATGTGGCACTCGAAATCGAGATTGATCCGTCGCTTTTGGGTGGCATGATCGTCAAGGTTGGTTCGCGCCAGATTGACACATCGATCAAAACCAAACTCTCCTCCCTGAAGCTCGCACTTAAAGAGGTCGGCTAACATGGATATTCGTGCTGCGGAAATTTCCGCAATTCTGAAAGACCAGATCAAAAATTTCGGCAAAGAGGCGGAAGTCTCTGAGGTCGGTCAAGTTCTATCCGTCGGTGACGGTATTGCCCGTGTTTACGGCCTGGACAATGTCCAGGCTGGTGAAATGGTGGAATTTCCAGGTGGCATTCAGGGCATGGCCCTGAACCTGGAAACTGACAATGTCGGCGTCGTTCTTTTCGGCAACGACCGCTCCATCAAGGAAGGCGACACCGTCAAGCGGACGGGCGCCATCGTGGACGTTCCGGTTGGCAAGGAATTGCTCGGCCGTGTTGTCGACGGCCTTGGCAATCCGATCGACGGCAAGGGTCCGATCAAATCGGCTAAACGTGCGCGCGTTGACGTAAAGGCACCGGGCATTATCCCACGCAAGTCGGTTCATGAACCCATGGCGACCGGCCTGAAGGCGATCGACGCTCTTATTCCGGTTGGTCGCGGCCAGCGTGAACTTGTGATCGGTGACCGTCAGACCGGCAAGACCGCGATTATTCTGGATACTTTTCTGAACCAGGCTCCTGCCCATAAGGGCAAGGATGAGACTGACAAACTCTACTGTGTTTACGTGGCCATCGGACAGAAGCGTTCGACTGTTGCGCAATTCGTGAAGATTCTGGAAGAACGCGGTGCGATGGAATATTCCATTATCGTGGCTGCGACTGCTTCCGACCCCGCCCCAATGCAGTATCTTGCGCCGTTTACCGGTTGCGCCATGGGCGAATATTTCCGCGACAACGGTATGCATGCGCTGATCGGATATGATGACCTGTCGAAACAGGCTATTTCATATCGTCAGATGTCGCTCTTGCTGCGTCGCCCACCCGGACGTGAAGCCTATCCTGGGGATGTCTTCTACCTGCACTCGCGCTTGCTCGAGCGCTCGGCCAAGCTGAACGAAGACAATGGCTCAGGATCCCTGACCGCATTGCCGGTCATTGAGACCCAGGGCAATGACGTGTCTGCGTTCATTCCAACCAACGTGATTTCGATTACAGATGGCCAGATCTTCCTTGAAACTGACCTGTTCTTCCAGGGTGTTCGCCCTGCGGTGAACGTTGGTCTCTCGGTTTCTCGCGTGGGATCTTCCGCTCAGGTCAAGGCGATGAAACAGGTCGCCGGTTCGATCAAGGGTGAGCTTGCTCAATACCGCGAAATGGCAGCCTTTGCGCAGTTTGGTTCCGATTTGGACGCCTCGACACAGCGCCTGCTGAACCGTGGTGCGCGCCTGACCGAATTGCTTAAACAGCCTCAGTTTGCGCCGCTCAAAACAGAAGAACAGGTCTGTGTTCTTTATGCTGGTGTGAACGGATATCTGGACGATCTCAAGGTGTCGCAGGTAGGCTCCTTCGAAGAAGGTCTGCTGGCTTCGCTTCGCTCGGATCATGCCGATTTGCTGAGTGACATCGGTACCAAGAAGGCGTTGGACGATGATCTGACGGAGCGATTGAAAGCCGCGCTGGATGCATTTGCTAAAGGCTTCAGTTAATCCGGCTTTGCTGATTGAGAGGATAAGGAAAGCCTGATGGCAAGCCTTAAGGACCTTAGAAACAGGATCGCCTCGGTTAAGGCGACCCAGAAGATCACCAAGGCCATGCAAATGGTTGCGGCTGCAAAACTGCGCCGTGCCCAGTCGGCTGCCGAGGCAGCGCGGCCTTATTCGCAGCGTATGGACGCGGTGATGGCCAACATCGCCGCTGCGGTTGGCGGTTCGGATGGCGCTCCCAGACTTCTGGCGGGCACAGGCTCGGACCAAACTCACCTTCTGATCGTTGCGACAGCGGAGCGTGGCTTGTGTGGTGGATTCAACTCCTCCATTGCCCGCCTCGCCCGTGACCGTGCCCGCGACCTGCTGACTGCCGGCAAGACGGTCAAGATCCTGCCTGTCGGGAAAAAGGGTGCGGACGTTCTGCGCTCCGAGTTCGGTGACATCATGATGAAAGCCGTTGACCTGCGTGAAGTGAAGCATGTTGGCTATGCCAATGCTGCTGATATTGCGAAGCAGGTTCTGGATCAGTTTGGTACCGGTGAATTTGATGTAGCGACGCTGTTTTATGCAGAATTTGAGTCCGTCATCAGTCAGATTCCAACTGCCCAGCAGATTATTCCGCCGGAAATTAAGGAAACAGAGGCAGACACCGATAGCGCTTCCGCTTTCTACGACTATGAGCCGGACGAAAACGAGATTCTGAACGATCTTTTGCCGCGTAATGTTGCAGTGCAGATCTTTCGGGCTTTGCTTGAGAATGCCGCTTCTGAACAGGGTGCGCGCATGTCAGCAATGGACAATGCGACCCGCAATGCCGGCGAAATGATCGACAAGCTGACATTGACATTCAACCGGCAGCGTCAGGCACAGATTACGACCGAACTTATTGAAATCATCGCGGGCGCCGAAGCGCTCTAGTCATCGCCGTTGGCGCGACTAAAACAAGGTATAACAAGGGTTAGATATTATGGCGAAAGCAGCAGCCCCCAAGAAACCAGCCGCCAGGAAGGCGCCTGCAAAAAGAGCTCCGGCTAAGACCGCGGCGGCAAAGCGCGCTCCGGCTAAGAAAGCCGCGGCGGCATCCGGTGCAATGGGCAAAATCTCACAGGTCATCGGCGCTGTTGTTGACGTTCAGTTCGACGAAGCGCATCTGCCGCCGATCCTGAACGCCCTGGAGGCCGACAATAACGGCAACCGTCTGGTGCTCGAAGTTGCGCAGCATCTGGGCGAGAACACAGTCCGCACCATTGCCATGGATGCCACGGAGGGCCTGGTTCGCGGTCAGTCAGTGACTGATACCGGCTCCCCGATCGAGATGCCCGTTGGAGACGCGACCCTTGGCCGGATCATGAACATCATCGGTGAGCCCGTTGATGAAGCCGGACCAATTGGCGCCAACGCAACCCGCGCAATTCACCAGGACGCGCCGGCGATGGTTGAACAGTCCACCGAAGCCGAAATTCTTGTTACCGGCATTAAGGTTGTCGACCTGCTCGCGCCCTATGCCAAAGGCGGCAAGATCGGTCTGTTCGGAGGTGCGGGCGTTGGTAAGACGGTTCTCATCCTCGAACTCATCAACAACATCGCGAAGGCCCACGGCGGATACTCGGTGTTTGCCGGGGTGGGTGAACGGACCCGTGAAGGTAACGACCTGTACTGGGAAATGATTGAATCCGGCGTGAACAAGGAAGGCGGCGGAGAGGGCTCCAAGTGCGCCATGGTCTTCGGCCAGATGAACGAACCTCCCGGAGCTCGTGCCCGTGTAGCTCTGTCGGGCCTGACAATTGCCGAGGACTTCCGCGACAAAGGCCAGGACGTCTTGTTCTTCGTCGACAATATCTTCCGCTTTACACAAGCCGGTTCAGAGGTGTCTGCTCTGCTCGGTCGTATTCCTTCTGCTGTTGGATATCAGCCGACGCTGGCGACGGACATGGGTACGATGCAAGAACGCATTACCACGACAACCAAGGGTTCAATCACCTCGGTTCAAGCGATTTACGTGCCTGCCGATGACCTGACCGACCCGGCGCCGGCTACATCGTTTGCCCACCTTGACGCGACGACAGTGTTGAACCGTTCCATTGCTGAGAAGGGTATTTACCCTGCGGTTGACCCGTTGGATTCAACATCGCGCATGCTTGACCCGTCGGTCATCGGCGACGAACACTATCAGACAGCCCGTGAGGTCCAGGAAGTGCTGCAGCGCTACAAGGCTCTGCAGGACATTATCGCCATTCTCGGCATGGACGAGCTGTCCGAAGAGGACAAGATTGCTGTTGCACGTGCACGTAAAATCGAACGCTTCCTTTCCCAACCGTTCTCAGTTGCTGAAGTGTTCACCGGTTCACCCGGCAAGCTGGTTGATCTGGATGACACGATTAAAGGCTTCAAAGGCCTCGTTGCCGGCGAATATGACCACCTGCCGGAGGGTGCCTTCTACATGGTAGGCAACATGGATGAGGCGGTTGAAAAAGCGCAGAAGATGGCAGCGGAAGCCGCCTGATCGTCTGACGATAATTCGACCCCGGGCATCGGTCCGGGGTGACCTTGATTGAAAACGCCGGGACAGAGCATGGCTGACAATTTCACATTTGAACTCGTATCACCCGAGAAACTTCTGCTTTCGGGAGACGCCGAGATCGTGACCATTCCCGGCACTGAGGGCGACATGGGTGTTCAGGTCAACCATATGCCTGTAATGACCAGCCTGCGCCCTGGCATGGTGGAAGCAAAGATGTCGGATGGTTCCGATGTCAGTTTTTTTGTTGCCGGGGGTTTCGCGGATGTTGCACCGGGCGGCGTGACGGTGCTGGCTGAATTCTCGCTGCCACGAGCAGAACTGACACGCGAGATCATGGATGAGCAGATTCGCCTGGCGCAGGAAGCTCATGACAGCCACGAAGATGACGATGAGAAGAAAGCCAATGCCCGCGCTTATCTTGATCAGCTCAACCATCTCACGCCGACAATTTTGCCAGCCTGACTGGTCGGTCCTATTTGATCAGATGTGCAAACTGCGCAACGACCCTGCGATACACATCCTGTTTGAAATCAACCACCAGGTCCGGCAAGCGGGTTAACTCCTCCCAGCGCCACTGGTCGAATTCCGCCTTGTGGCCATCCGGCGGCGGATTAATGCGGATTTCAGACTCATCGCCAGTAAAGCGGTAGGCAAACCATTTCTGTTTCTGGCCACGAAACTTCGTTGCAATTTTCGCCGGAACTCCGGGTGGGAATTCATAGCGGATCCACTCCGGCGTAGCGTCTAGCGGCAGAATTGATGAAATCCCTGTTTCTTCATAGAGCTCTCTGCGGGCCGCCAGTTCCGCGTCTTCCCCCTCGTCGATGCCACCCTGCGGCATTTGCCAGAAAGTGTCGGACAGCGCGTATTCTGTACCCTTTTTGTTAGCGCGGTGCCCGATCCAGACCCGGTTCTCATGGTTCAGAACCAGGATGCCCACATTTGGGCGATAGGGCAGCTCGGCCATCAGCGCTCATAGTCCCGCAGCAGGTTGCTGACGGGAACGATGAGGATACCATTTTTGTTTGCAGTTTTTGCCCAGGCCTTTATGCGGGCGATGGATTCGGGAAAGGCGGATGCCGTCGCTATGGCGTAACCGCGACGCTTCGCCAACAGGGAGAGCGTGGTCAGCTGAGAATCTATGCGGGACGCTTCACGCACTCCGTCGAGCACAAAGCTGCTTGTCGCGTTGGGCAATTTCAATTCTTCCGCCACATCGATGACCTTGCTGGTTGGAACACTTCCATCATCCAGCCATCCCAATCCACGTCGCCTGACTTCTTCAAGAATGGGCTTCAGGACCTCCTTGCGAGAAGCCATGCCGGCCCCAAGGTAATTCATAACGATTGGATAATTGGTCATGCGACCCAACGACCAGCGCAGGCTTTGAAGGTTTTCACCAATCCCCGCCTTGCTGTTTAGTGTGCGCTTGCCCGGACTGATCGACGGAAACCCCAACGGCTCCATAGGCAGCTGGAGCACGACTTCATGGCCGTCCTCCCTGGCGCGCTGCATCCAGCGGTTCAGGCTGTTGCCATAGGGAGAGAATGCCAGCGTCACACCGGCAGGAAGATCGGCAATGGCCGACTTGGTGCCTGACTGGCTGAGGCCCAGACCGCCAACAACAATTGCAACCCGGTTTGGTCCCACGGCTCCGGCGGACATTGAGTAGGCGTCAAGCGGCCTCATGCCGCTATCGGCAGTCTTTGGCAGCGGTCCGAATTCGGACTTCTCAACAAGCATCGGCAACGGAACAAAAGACGACACGACCTGTTTCGGCTTTTGTTTGGGCTTGAATGCCGGTTGGTCTGCGTCAGGCGGCACTTTCAGAATCAGCGCTCCGCCGTTGCCCTCACGATTCAGTGCCCGTTCGGCATCTTCTGCCGATTCGTCAAAAGTGTCGGGGGCTCTGGTTGCCTTTTTTGCGCTGGTTTCAACCGGATCGGTCTCGTTGATAGCAACGACCGCTTTGGTCGACGTGCGTTCCTGAATGAACAAGTAGCCGACCAGAGCCGCCATGGCACATGTGGCGACAGCAAGAAGAGGAACCCCAAGGCGTCTGCCGGAGCTCTTCGCTTTTTGTTGCCCCAGGGGCTTGTGCAGATCATCCATGGCGAGACTTTGCTGCAGAAAATGGGGCGCTGTGCCGCCGGGTCAGATGAATTAGACGTTCAGAGTTAAACGCGTTTACAGGATTTGCTCAGCGGCATTTTATTCGCCTTGGGCGGGAACGCCGCATCGGTTTTCGTTCCGCGTAACAGCTCCAGAGCATAGTTCAACTGAATGTCGTCTTTCGGATCCGGTGGGACATAGGCGAACGAGCCCGAGCCGGTATCATCCTGGCTCTCGCCCGTTATTGAGTTGCGTAAGCTGGATTCACCGCGTGCTTCTACGCGTCCCTGCAATTCTTCCGGGAGAGGCTGCTCCACGGTGATATCCGGATCGATACCCTTGCCCTGAATAGAACAACCGCTAGGGGTGTAATAGAGCGCGGTGGTCAGGCGCAGGGCGCCGTTCTGACCCAGGGGAATAATGGTCTGCACAGAGCCTTTGCCAAATGAGCGGGTGCCCAGAACGGTGCCGCGGCGGTGGTCCTGCAATGCACCAGCGACGATTTCTGACGCCGAGGCGGAGCCGCCGTTCATCAACACAATAATGGGTTTACCCTGGGTGAGATCACCTGGTTTGGCACTTTCCCGTGAAACATTTCCCTTCTGACGGCCGCGCGTTGACACGATTTCACCGCGCTCAAGGAACGCGTCGGAAACGCTCACAGCCTGACCAAGCAATCCACCCGGATTGAGCCTCAGATCGACCACATAGCCCTTCAATTTGTCGTCCGGGACATCCTTGCGGATTTTTTCAATCGCTGCTTTGAGCCCGGCGAAGGTCTGCTCGGTAAAGCCATTGACGTCGAGATAGCCGACGTCATCTCCTTCTATCCTCGATTTGACCGACTTTACGGTAATTTCGGCGCGCACAATCTTGATCTTGATCGGAATGTCGGCGCCCTTGCGCAAGATCGTCAGCTCAATGGCTGTGTTGACCAGGCCGCGCATCTTCTCAACGGCTTGTGCCAGCGACAGACCGCGCACATTTTCGCCGTCAATCTGGCTGATCAGGTCGCCGGACAGGACACCGGCCTTGGAGGCCGGCGTATCGTCGATAGGAGCGATCACTTTGACAAGTTCATTTTCCATCGTGACCTCAATGCCAAGGCCGCCGAATTTTCCGCGCGTCTGATCGCGCATATTTCCGCTTTCCTTGAGATCCAGGTAGGAAGAATGTGGATCGAGCGACTGAAGCATACCGTTGATCGCGCTCTTGATCAGTTTTTCTTCTTCTGGCTCATTTACATATTGCGACCGGACACGCTCGAAAATGTCGCCAAAAATATCGAGTTGCCGATAGGTTTCTGATCCTGCGGCATCTGCTGTCGCAGAAAATGGCGTCACATGATTTGCTGCCGTGATCCCAAGTGCGCCGATGCCGACGCCTGCTAAAAGCATTGAAAATCTACGAATCATTTTCCGAACCTTTGTCTTTCTGCGGGACCCACCAGGGTGCTGGATTGATGGATTTCCCATCTTTTCGAAACTCTATATACAAAATAGGTTTGTTGGAACCCAAATCAACGTTGCCAACTGCTGCAACTTGAGTTGATCCCATGCGGCCAATTGGTTCCCCGGCCAGGACAAAGCGGCCAGGAGATACATTCACACGAGCCATTCCTGCCATGACAATATGGTAATTTTCGCCAACATTCAAAATTATCAACTGGCCGAACGATCTGAATGGTCCGGCATAGACAACCCAGCCATCGGCGGGTGACCGGACACGGGCGTTTGGTCTGGTTGCATAGGCCGAATCATTTCTCAGGCTCGCGCTTCCGGGTTCCCGGCTGCCGAAAGTGTGGATCAGCTCGCCCCTGACGGGCAGCGGCAGCAGCTTGTGGGCCGCGCTGAAAGCGATGGCGGGTTCAATACGACCCGGATCGCCGGCAATTGAATCGAGCGCGGCGATGCCCTCGCTGCTGTTGCGGGTGCGCTTGCGCAAGGCTTTGCGCAGTGCAGCCTGAGCTTTGGCCAGGCGTTCTGCTTCCTGCTGGCTGCGGCGCTTGTCGGCGTCTCTCGCTGCCTTGGCAGCTGCAGCAGCTGACGTAATTTCGTCTTCCAGACCACCTATCAATTCTTCGAGAGATTTCGCATCTTGCGCCATTTTGGCGGCTCGTTTTTGTTCTGCGTCCAGAGCATCTCGCGATACCGCGACCAGTCCGTTCTTTTCATCGACCAGAAGCGTCAGGCGATTTTCGTCTTCGGCCAGTTCGTTGAGCTTTGTTGTGAGGCGCTCACGCTGCTGCGTGATTTGCTGGCTGACTTCGTTGAGTGTCTTAAGCTCTGAAAACAGCGTGTCGGCCTCCCGTCGAACCTCCGGCACAACCGATCCCAGCAGAATGGCGCTTCTGACCGAGGACAAGGCATCTTCCGGGCTCACCAGCAACGCAGGAGGCGGTTTGCTGCTCATTCGCTCCAGCGCCGCCAGAACTTCCGAGAGCAAGGCTCTTTTGGATTGCAGAGAGGTTCGAAGTTTTTGTTGAGAGGCTTCAAGCGCCTTCAACCCTGCTTCTGCATCACTGATCTCGCCCTCCAGCTCCTGCGCACGTCTGGCTGTCGTGATAAGTGCCCTGTTGATCTCGGTCCGGTCTTTGTCGAGAGCGGCGATTTCCTGTCGTATTTTCTGCTGGCGACGCTCGATTTTTGCAAGGCCGCGCCGGATGGCCTCAAGGTCCTGTTTGGACGATTCCTTCTGGATTACCGGCGAAGGCTTGTTTTGCGCCAGACTCTGTGGCGCCCACGCAATCGCTAATGCACAGCAGGTGCATTTCAGGACACCGGAAAGGAATTTGCCGTAAGTCATTGATGCTTTCGTATCAGACAACCAGACTGTTATACAAAGCCGCCTGTTAACAGCATGTTAACCACGTTTGGTGGCGCTTTCACGGCACTGTAGCAGACATTTTCCAATGCTCAGTCGCGGTGATAGGGATGGCCGCTCAGTATGGTTGTTGCCCGATAGACCTGTTCCAACACCATCACACGTACCAGTTGATGGGGCAGGGTCAGTCTGCCGAACGAAATAACGGTGTGAGCAGCATCACGGATTGTTTGATCAAGACCATCCGGCCCACCAATCAATAATGCCAGTGAGGTGGAGCCCTCGTCGAGGCAGTTTCGAAGCTGGGAAGCAAATGCCCGGCTTGTGGGCGCTGCTCCGCGCTCATCAAACGCTATTATCTGGCTTTTCTCGGGAAGTCGAGCCAACAGATGACGTCCCTCTTCAGCCTTTCTGCTTTCGGTGTTGGCCGCCCGACTTTCAGCAAATTCTACCATGTCGATAGGCGACACGCCGAGTGCCTTACCGGCTTTGCGCGATCGGTCGAGATAGCGGGCGGCAAGATCCTTTTCAGGGCCGGCCTTGAGCCGGCCGATGGCGGCGATGGTCAGCCGCACGGGCGGCCGTATTCTGCTGCCCTGCAGATCACTATCAGGCGTCCGTCAGCTCGTCGTCGGCAATGGCATTCCACATTTTCTCGAGATTGTAGAAGTCGCGGACTTCCGGGCGAAAGAGATGAACGACGATGTCGCCTGCATCGACGAGAACCCAATCGTATGCCGGGACACCCTCGACCTTGGGCGTGCCGTGCCCGGCGTCCTTGAGGTCACGCAGCAGCCGATCAGCCACCGCGCTTACATGGCGGTGAGAACGGCCATTTGCGATGATCATATGATCCGCAATCGAGGATTTTCCGGCGATGTCGATATGGGAAATCTCTTCGGCCTTTGAATCGTCAAGGCTGGCGAGAATGGTCTTGAGCAATGCATCAGGGCTGGATTTGCCTTTTGCAGCTTTGGCGGCTGACGCAGGGCCGCGGGCCTGTTGTGTTGGTGTGTTCAGGGTTTTGCCTTTCGGGTTTGGTTCAGATCACACTGTCCAAGTCATATTGACCAGACTGTATGATAAGCCTGTTTTGAGCGTTTTTTCAATAAACTATGATGACACGGCATTTTGAGCGCGCAGAGCTGTCGAAGACAGGCTGTTACGCGGACCGTGCAGGAATGTCCATGCCGGTGCGCGCATCAGTGGCAGGGCTGCCGCATCACTCTCATCCACTCTGTAATGCCGCAGCACCATCGCGGCCCGGGCGGAGTGCAGCGACATTGTGGCGCCGGGCCGGTCAATGACGGCGATTGGCATCAGCCTGGCAATGTTCCGCCATCTTTCCCAATGGTGAAATTGACCAAGATTGTCGGCACCCATCAGCCACACAAAGTGCACCCCGGGGTTGCGGCGGGTCACGAAATCAAGTGTGTCGACAGTGTAGCTGGTTGGCAACTCTGCCTCAAATGCCGTGATTTTGATGCGGGGGTGAACGGCCAGTTTCTCGCATTGGGCCAGCCGTTTCTCCAGCGGTTCCAGGACGCCGTGATCCTTCAGCGGATTGCCCGGCGTGACTATCCACCAGATCAGGTCGAGATCGAGGCGGCGCAGTGCTTTCTCCGTAACATGGAGGTGACCTTCATGCGGGGGATTGAACGAGCCGCCAAACAGGCCCACACGCTGCCCGGGCTCGGCATGGGGCATACGCCTGTGATGGCGCATACGAGTAGCAGATTTTGTCATCAGGGCCGAATCTGGCCGCTGCCGCGCACGACATATTTGAAGCTGGTCAGTTGTTCCACTCCGACCGGGCCGCGTGCATGCATCTTACCAGTGGCGATGCCGATCTCGGCACCCATGCCAAACTCGCCGCCATCGGCAAACTGGGTGGATGCGTTGTGCATTAATATTGCGCTGTCGATCTCGTTGAAAAAGCGTTCGACCACCTGCTGATCTTCCGCGATCACTGCTTCCGTATGGCTCGAGGACCAGGTGTTGATGTGCTTGATGGCGCCGTCGATCCCGTCCACCAGCCCGGCAGTAATGATCGTGTCGAGATACTCCGTCGACCAGTCCTCGTCGCTGGCGGGTTTTACCGAACCCGACAGTTTCCTGATCGCTTCGTCACCGCGCACCTCACAACCTTTCGCCAACAGCGCTTCAATCAGAGGTTTCGCCAGCCGGTCGGCATCGTTGACGTCAATCAGCAGGGTTTCAGCCGCGCCACAAATACCCGTGCGTCGTAATTTTGCGTTGAGGATGATGTTGGCAGCCATCTCAAGGTCGGCGCTTTTGTCAACATAGACATGCACAAGACCCTCAAGATGGGCGAACACGGGAACGCGGGCGTCGGATTGCACGCGTTCGACCAGACCGCGACCGCCGCGCGGCACAATGACATCGATATTGCCGTTCAGGCCCTTGAGCATTTCGCCAACGGCGATTCTGCTTGTGACCGGCACAAGCTGGATGGCTTCTTCTGGAAGTCGGGCAGCCGCAAGACCCTTCACCATGCATTGATGGATGGCCCGCGATGAATTGAAACTGTCCGTACCGCCCCGCAAGATCACTGCATTGCCCGCCATCAGACAAAGCGCGCCGGCATCGGCGGTCACGTTGGGGCGGCTTTCATAAATCACGCCGATTACACCGAGCGGCGTCCGCACACGTGAAATGTCCAGTCCGTTCGGGCGCTGCCAGTTGGCCATGACCTCACCAACCGGGTCGGTAATTTCGGCGATGGCGGAAACGGCATTGGCGATGTCCAGAATCCGGTCTTCGGTCAGTCTGAGGCGGTCCAGCATAGCTTTTGACAGATGAGCTTCCTCGCCGTTTGCCATGTCGATTGCGTTGGCATCCAGTATTTTGCTGACTGAGTTTCGAATGGCTTCGGCGGCGCCGGTCAGCGCGGCATTTTTGCGATCACTCCCCGCGGTGGCCAGGACGCGGGATGCCGTGCGGGCATTACGCCCGATCTCCTGCATAATGGCCGTAATCTCGGCCTCGCTCTGTTCTGTCTTGTTCAACATAATGTTGTTCCCAGATCCGGCTTTTGTTTGCGGTACATTCCGGCGCTTGGCAAGCCTGTGAATGGTGACCGATGCCGTGGTTTCAGTTCTCAGTCAGGACCATATCGTCGCGATGCACCATTTCCGTACGCCCGGTATAACCAAGAAGCTCGGCCACCTGGGCGCTTTTGCAACCCCTGATTTGACTGGCGGTCGTGCTGTCGTAGGCAGCAAGACCGCGCCCGAGCGCCACACCGTTCTTGCTGTGGATGGCCACCGCGTCGCCGCGGGAAAACACCCCTTCGACCGCTGACACCCCGGCAGGCAGCAGACTCTTGCCGCGCGACAGGGCCGTTGCTGCCCCATCGTCAATGACGAGCGTTCCTTTGGTTTCCAACTGTCCGGCGATCCACTTCTTACGGGCATTGGCCTTGGCTTCGCGGGGCGCAAACCAGGTGGCCCGCTTGCCACGGTTCAACCCGGCAAGCGGATGGTCCTCCTTGCCGGACGTAATGACCATGGTCGTTCCTGCTGATGTAGCAATTTTGCCGGCCTCGATCTTTGTTACCATGCCACCCCGTGAAAGCTCTGACCCGGCGCTCCCTGCCATGGCCTCGATTTCGGCCGTGATTGCAGGAACCTCTGCCACGAACTCTGCGTTCGGATTGTCGGTTGGCGGTGCCGTATAGAGCCCATCGATATCAGACAGCAACACCAGACAATCGGCACCCATCATGGTTGCCACGCGGGCGGCCAGCCGATCGTTGTCGCCATAGCGAATTTCGGATGTGGCAACGGTGTCGTTTTCGTTGACAATCGGGACGGCCTTCAGGGACAGCAATCTGTCAATTGTCTCCCTTGCATTGAGATAGGAGCGACGGCTGGCGCGTCCTTCGGTGTCGCTCAGGGTGAGCAGAATCTGTCCGGCAACAAGATCGTGGGCAGCCAGCGTTTCGTTGTAGGCACGGCCGAGCTCGATCTGCCCGACGGCCGCCGCGGCCTGGTTTTCATCCAGCTGCAGAACCCTTCGGGGCAGGCTGAGAACCGAGCGGCCAAGGGCGATGGCGCCGGAGGAAACGACAATCACTTCGCCGCCGCCCTGTACATGAGCAGCAATATCGTCGATCAGGCTCTCAAGCCACGCACGGCGCAGGCCAGTGTCACGGTCCACCAACAGGGCGGAGCCGATCTTGATGACAATTCTCTTATGAGCTGAAAGTCGAGACATGGCTTATTCTAGGTGGCGATCGGCTGCCAGCGGGGATCGGGCGTATCGGGCGCTTCCAGCGCTTTCATCCGGTCGATCTGCTCCAACATGGCCCGCAGCACAAGATCAATATTGTGGAAAGTGGACGACGACAGATGCAGCACGTCGCTTCCGCTGGCCTTGCTGAGTTCTTCGGATTTTTCGGCCAGTTCCTGCTCATCCAGTGTGTCGACCTGCGACAGGGCCAGCACCTGTGGCTTGTCAGTCAGTCCATGGCCATAGGCCTCCATTTCGCGACGCACCGTCTCATAGGCGGCGGCCACATCCTCTTCCTGCGCGGAAACGAGATGGAGCAGAACACGGGTGCGTTCCACATGTCCAAGAAAGCGGTCGCCGATACCGGCCCCGTCATGGGCACCTTCGATCAGACCGGGAATGTCGGCAATTACCAGAGTCCTGCCATCAATATTGGCGACGCCAAGATTGGGATGCAGAGTGGTGAAGGGATAGTCGGCAATTTTTGGTTTTGCAGCGCTGACGGTCGACAGAAAAGTAGACTTCCCGGCATTGGGCAGTCCGACAATGCCTGCATCGGCGATCAGTTTCAGGCGCAGCCAGATCGTCCGTTCATCGGCTGGTAAGCCGGGATTGGCGTGGCGAGGCGCTTGATTGGTAGAGGATTTGAACCTGGCGTTGCCGTGGCCTCCGCTACCGCCCTTGGCGATCAACACCCGCTGACCTTCCTCGGTCAGGTCGGCGATGAGCGTTTTGTTGTCTTCCTCGAATATCTGTGTGCCTGTCGGTACTTTGATCGTAACATCGGCGCCACGCGCACCGTGACGGTTGCGACCCATACCGTGAACCCCGGTTTTGGCCTTAAAGTGCTGCTGATAGCGATAGTCGATAAGGGTGTTGAGATTGGATACGGCCTCGGCCCAAACATCGCCGCCATTGCCGCCATCACCGCCGTCCGGGCCTCCGAATTCGACATATTTTTCGCGGTGAAACGACACGCACCCGGCGCCACCGGCACCGGACTTGATGTAAATTTTCGCCTGATCCAGAAATTTCATCGAGGTACCCGTTTTGTTGCGGCAAGGCTTAGGCGAAATTGGGCCGGAAGGGTAGGGGGAAGTGGGCATGAGTTTGCGCGCCGATTTGCCTGGTTCTGAACCGCGAGCTACTCGAGCCGTTATCAAAACACCCTATTGCTGTTCGGCATTGGCGATCAAATGTTACAGGTGCTGGCTTTGCAGCAGGCAAGACAGCCCGGCTGAAAATTCTTCTTGCAAAATCAATTCGATAAAACTAGTTATATAGTTATGTCGACAATATCCCGAATCCATGATGAGCAAGAAGTGAAGGCGGCACTGATGCTTGCGGCGCTTGGAAATGAAAGCCGCTTGCGCATCTATCGGTTGCTGGTTCGCGCTGGGCCAGACGGATTGCCTGTTGGTGACATTCAGCAACGCCTTGGAATTCCGGCCTCTACACTTTCTCATCACATCGCTGCATTGCGCCAGGCAGCTTTGGTCATGCAACGCCGCGAGGGGCGAACGATCCTGAGCTGCGCCAATTACGAAAATATGGACGAACTGCTCAACTACCTGACGGAAGAATGCTGCGCGGATGCAAATCCCGGAGTCCGGTCATGACGACGACAGAAATCGGCGAACGCGGTTGGTTTGCCGCCAAAAACATTGATCGCGTCTGGCTCTTCATAGCGCTGACCCTTGGTGGACTGGCGCTTGTCGACCCGGAGCAGTTACCTCCAACCCTGCTGTTTGCCATCAAGGCTGTTTTGAGCACTGCACCCTACATGGTGCTGGCCGTTGCTGCGATTGGCTTCCTCAAGGCAACCGGAGCCGAGAAACTGGTCGCCAGCGCGTTTCAGGGAAACGAGACCAGGATGATCATTCTGGCTTCTCTCGTTGGTGGACTGGCACCCTTTTGCTCGTGTGAGATTATCCCCTTTATCGCAGCCCTTCTTGCGGTTGGGACACCGCTTTCGGCCGTCATGGCACTGTGGCTCGCATCCCCGATTATGGACCCGTCAATCTTTCTGATCACAGCCGGCGAACTCGGTTGGACGTTTGCCATTGCAAAAACGGGAGCAGCGGTCGCCCTTGGCCTGGCCGGCGGGTTCGTTGTCCGAGCGTCGGTGCGGGCTGGCTATTTTCAAGATGTTCTGCTGCCAAAAACACAGGCCGGCTGCGGATGTGGCGCCAGCCTTCCGTTCGAGGGGAAACCGTTCTGGCGCTTCTGGCAGGAAAATGAGCGCACGAAGATGTTCTGGACCGAGGTGCGGACGAATGGACTTTTCTTGCTCAAGTGGCTGGCACTCGCCTATCTCTTCGAAAGCCTGATGATCCGCTACATACCGGCCGAGACCATTGCCGGGGTTGTGGGCGGCACCGGTATTCAACCGATTGTCATCAGTGCCTTTGTCGGTGCACCGGCCTATCTCAACGGTTACGCTGCTCCGGCCATCGTCTCTGGATTGATGGCGCAAGGCATGACTGCCGGCGCGGCGATGACCTTTATGGTCGCTGGAGGCGTGACGTCTATTCCCGCTATGACTGCTGTCTTCGCGCTGGTTAAGCGGTCCGTCTTTGCGACTTATGTCGGCTTGGGAATCGGTGGAGCGATCTTCACTGGACTGCTGTTCAACAGCTACTTGTCTGTCTTATCGTAACGGGTGGTTGCTCAGGGCTTCTTCAGTTTTCCTGCATCACGTGCCCGGGCAAAGTTCACCGTAACCCGGCCAACGGGCAATCCGAATTTGAAAACGGTGGCAGTGTTCACCAATGTTCCGTCGTCCTTCAGCACCATTTTGTCGCGAAAGCGGACGAGGTTCTTGCGGTTCTCGGCATCGAGATAGAGCCGGTAGCCATAACGTGCGGTTTTGCCTCGAATGCGCACCCTGGCAACTCCCTTCACGTCGTCCCGACGGCCTGTGTAGTGGCCTTCAGCGGTCTTGGTGAAATACCAGATCTTTGTTTCCCTCAGGCCGTCGTCGTAACTGAATTTCTCGATCAGCTTCAGCGTCTTTCCATCCCAAATGCCGTTCAGATCGACGCGAAAGGAACGCTTGACGCCGTTGATGGCCGAAAACTTCCCGTAGGCAATGGTCTTGCCACGGAAATAGTCCTCGAAAGTGAACAAGGGCTTTGCCTGCGCCAGTGATGGCGCAAGCAGAAACGTTGCAAGGACGGCGAGAAAGTAAAAGCGGACCCGGGTGCTGGTAGACATGTTGATACTCCGTTGCTCACATGGTGTAGCAACGGTCAGGCAGCCCTCTCGGTTTCCAGCGGGCCGAAGAGACGCTGAAACCGGTCGCGCGTCAGTCTTGTGTTGACGGCATTGACGTCGGTCTCGCGAGACAGGAAACGGCGTGGTCGCTGTCCGATCTCTTCAAAGCCGAGCTTTTCCTGAACACGCAGGGACGCGCGATTATCAACGGCCGCACCCGATACAATCTCGTCGGCGTCAAACACGCAAAACGCTCTCGTCAATGCTGCGCGGGCGGCCTCGGTTGCATAACCCCTGCCCCAATCCGGTTCTGCAAGCCAGTAACCCAGTTCCAGGTGACCGGGATGCTCATGCACGCCGACGCAACCAATAAGACGGTGCAGATGGATGGTGTAGACGCAGCGTTCTTTTCTGACCTTGTCGAGCCAGATACGGGCATCGTTTTGCGCATAGGGCTGGGGTACCGAGCCGAGCATTTTTGCAACGCGAGGATTTGCAATGCCAAGCGCAATATCATCCACATCGACCTCAAGAGGTGGTCTCAGTGTCAGTCTCTTGGTTACGAGAATATCCATGGGGCTGTTCCTTCCCGGTTTTGGCCCCCTTTGATTCCTCCCTCGAGAATCAAAAAGGGGAGATGGTGGCCATCTCCCCTTCGAAAGTGTCGTTGCTATGACATCCGGAGGGTTTGTGACCACCGGATGAAAAAGTTGATCCGGTTATTCGGCGGCATCCGCGATCGGCATCACCGATACGTAGGTGCGCTTATTGGCTTTCGCGGCAAATGTGACCTTGCCTTCAGTAAGCGCAAAGATGGTGTGATCTTTGCCCATGCCAACATTGTTGCCCGGATGCCATTTGGTGCCGCGCTGACGCACGATGATGTTGCCCGGGACGACAGATTCGCCACCGAACTTCTTCACACCAAGGCGACGGCCTGCTGAATCGCGACCGTTACGGGATGAGCCACCGGCTTTTTTATGTGCCATTTTTCAGTCTCCTTCGAAACGCCGTGCGTTTCTCGTTTCCTTTAGGTCAGACTTTCCTGTCATCTGGCGACTTGCCAAGCGGAAAGACCTCCCTTGCCTGATCTACCCTCAGGCTTTCTCTTTTGCCTGTGCCTGCCAGTCAGTGATCTGGTCGGCGCTGAACGGCATGTTTTCGTCAACCGTCGCGATCTCCGCTTTGGTCAGCGCGGCAATCTGGGCAAACGTCATGATGCCCTGCTCGTTGAGCTGCTTCTCCGCCACCGGGCCGATGCCTTTGATGTCGGTCAGCTTGTCTTTCTCGCCGCCGGCCGGTGCGGTAAACAAGGGTGCACCGGCTGCAGGAGCCTCAGCCTTTTTCTCGGCCTTTGGTTCAGCCTTTTTGGGCTCAGCCTTCTTTGGTTCAGCCTTAGCTTCGGCCTTCGGAGCTTCCGCTTTCCTGGCTGCGGGTTTCGTCGCGGCTTTCTTGGAGGGCTTTTTGCCACCCGTGAGCAGTTCAGTGATCTCCAGCGTTGTCAGGTGCTGGCGATGGCCGATGGTACGGCGTGAGTTCTGGCGACGGCGTTTTTTGAAGGCGATGACCTTGCGGTCGCGGCCCTGCTCGACGATTTCGGCTGCCACGCAGGCGCCGTCAACAAGCGGAGCGCCGATCTGGTCGCCGATCATCAGAACTTCGTTCAATTCAACAATATCACCGGCTTCACCGGCGAGTTTTTCGACCTTGAGACGGTCGCCGGCGGACACGCGATACTGCTTGCCTCCGGTTTTTACGACTGCGAACATCTTTTTTCCTCTTCGGGCTGTGTTCAGGCTGCGCTTTGTCGCGAGAGCAACAAGCGCCTTTTTGCCAGTCTGGTTAAGGGTCTGGTTGGTAAACAAGAAAGGGCGCGGGTCTCCCCACGCCAATCTGCAGCTGGATATAAAGGAAACAAAAACCGAGTCAAGAACTACAGTGCCGGCGGCGGTTTGTTTGGGGCTTTTCGAAGTGACCCATCGCATTGAACCGCCGTGCTTTCTTTCTTGATTAGTTGGACCAGTCCCGATATCTCCCTTGGCGAACAACAGACCTTGAAAAATACCTCTGCGGAGAGGTGCCGGAGTGGTCGAACGGGGCGGTCTCGAAAACCGTTGTGCCTTTGCGGGTACCCAGGGTTCGAATCCCTGTCTCTCCGCCACCATCTTTTCATAAATCTTGGTTTTTATGACATAAAATGGAGTCGATTTATTTGACCCCTACTGTTTTCCCCATTTTGTGACTGGGAAGTACCCGCAGAACTCGACCCGTTGAAACCACCGGACGAAACTGCCCTTCGCAACGTTAGCTCCAAAGTCGGCTTTCCGATCTTCGCGACAACGGCGAAAAGCGCATCAACCTGAAACTGGGCCCTTTCGACGATTGCGACCGGATCAGTCTACACCTTGCAATTGAGGAAAACAGGCTGGGTACGATTCATTCGGCTCATGTACCATTCCAGCTCGACTTGGATTTGTGGTTTGCTTTTCCAAAGAAATCGCACCACACAGCATCAAATCAGTTGTGTGGGGACGCGGATCAAATTCGGCTCGAACGCACCGGCATCCAGCTGCCGGAAGGCTTCACCCACCATGAGATCGGCGCGTTGGCGAACCATACGCAACGGAAAGCGCGACAGGGTCGCGAAAGGGTCATAGTCAAAGCACCCGAAGGTGGACTTTGAGATCTCGCCCTCGGGAAGGCGCGAGAGAAAACGCAAAACCCCTTCAAGACATCCGATTGAATTGACGAAGAGACCAGCGGGCAACTGCCCTAATCTGGCGTGAAGTGCCGCAAGCGCCTTTTCGGCCTTTTCGCTCTCGTAACCGCATGCCAGTATCTGCTCTGGGTCGAACAACGCCTGGCTGGCTTTTGTTTCTTGGCGGAACCCCAGAATTCTCTCGGCAGACGCTGGCAGGTGCTGCTCGCCGCCGAGAAAGTAGAGCCATGTTGTCGGGTCTGAGGCCGAGGGGGCTTCCATGTCATTCAGCAGCGTTTGGGTCAGTTTCGTCGCGCCGGCGGTATTGTCAGTGACAACTGAGGGCGCTTCGATACAGGGATGGTCGACGAAGACATGGCGCACACGTGCCTTGCGGCAGGCATAGGCCAGCTCCAGTGGTTCTGTGGCACCTGCGATCATCAGAAGGTCGACTGAATAGGCGATCAGGCTTTCAACCGACCTGAGCTGCGCATCCGCCTCACGTCCGGCGTGGACGATCGCAGGGCAAAGGCCGCGCGCATGAGCTTCGCGCGCAAATTGCTGGCTGAGCTCGGCGAAAAACCGGTTCTCATGGTCAGGCAGCACCATGCCCGCGAGGCCGGATTCGGCCTTTCGCAGCCCCCGCGCCTGGAGGTTGGCTGAATACCCTTCATCTCGCGCGATCTGCCTGATTCGCTCGACGGTCTCCTGCTTCAGCCTCCGTTGTTTCCACTTATCGCTCAAGGCCGCGGACACTGCGGACGGCGACGCGCCTGCCTTTCTGGCGATGTCGTAGATCGTGCTTTTCTGTCCGGATTTCATGAGACTGAACCCTTCACTGAAACCGCCTCATCCGCTGCTTGACTGACATTTTCTTTCTGTCTACCTTTGCTACATCGATTGAGCAACCGATTTTTGGCTTGAATCGAGCCCCGGTCTTAATCGGATAACCGAAGACGGAGCGGCGCCTGTGCGCCGCGCATGGGAGGAAAACATGAAGAAACTTTTGAACGCGGCCGCTGCGGTCGCCTTGGTGGTCTCTGCCAGTGCCGCCAATGCTGAAACCTCGATGGGCATCGTCGTCAAGATCGGCGGCATTCCATGGTTCAACGCCATGGAAGAAGGCATCAAGGAGCGCGCTGCCGAACTCGGCGTCAGCGCCGAAATGATAGGACCGACCTCGGCCGACCCGGCGCTGCAGGTGCGTGCAATCGAAGACCTCATCGCCAAAGGTGTCGACGTCATCGGCGTTGTGCCGAATGATGAGGCCGCACTTGAGCCTGTTCTTAAAAAGGCAATGGAGGCGGGTATCAAGGTTGTCGCACATGAAGGTCCAGGCCTGAACAATGTGGACTGGAACTTCGAACTGGCCTCGGCGGACGGTTTTGGCGAAGCTCATGCCAAGCTTTTGTGCGAGAAAACGAAAGAGCCGGGTACTTTTGCAGTGTATGTCGGCTCGTTGACCGTGCCACTGCACAATGCCTGGGCCGATGCCGGGATCAAGTGGATCGCCGAGAATTGCTCCGACAAGCTGAAGCCTGTGGGCGACCGCTACGGTGTCGCCGAAAGCGTCGACGATAGCCGCTCGACCGCGCTCGACCTGATTGCAGCTAACTCCGATCTGCGTGGATTTCTTGCATTCGGGAGCCAGGGTCCGATTGGCGCTGGGCGCGCCATCGAAGAACGTCGTCTCGGCGGCAAAGTTCATGTGATGGGGCCGTTCTCGCCCGGCCAGGGTCAGAAGCTTCTCAAGAACGATGTGATCTCGGGTGGCTTTATGTGGAACCCGGCTGAGGCTGGTCGCGTTTTTGTCACAATGGGCAACATGCTGGTCGAAGGCCAGGAGATCGCAAGCGGAACCAAGATCGAAGGCCTTGGTGTTGTTGAGCCGGATGCGGCGACTCGCAATATCATCACGGACAACCTGCTTGAGATCAATAAGAGCACCGTGGACGACTTGGCGGCAAAGGGGCTCTGACCTCTCCTGTGCTGACATCGGGGAACCCGCCTCGCGCGGGTTCGCTTTTCAGGCATCAAATACAATCATGACAACCGACCCCGATCCGGCCCCGGCGCTGCGGCTCAGAAATGTCTCGAAGACCTTTGGCGGCGTAAAGGCGCTGCAATCTGTCGATTTCGAGGTGCGCGCTGGGGAGGTGCATTGTCTTGCCGGCGAGAATGGCTGCGGCAAGTCGACGTTGATCAAGATCGTTACGGGCGTTTATACGCCCGATCCCGGAGCCGAGCTGGAGCTGTTCGGCGAAAGGAACAATACGATCTCACCGAACAGGGCGCGGGCTCTGGGAATAGCGGTGATCTGGCAGGACCTGGCGTTGTTTCCGCATATGACCGTGGCCGAGAACATAGCCTTCGACGAAATGGTGGGCGTTGTGCCGCGCTTGTCTTTCGGACGCCGATACAGGGAACGCGTGAAGACGGTGCTGGATCGATTGAAGGTATCTTTGAAACTGGATACGCGGTTGGGCGATTTGCCAATCGCCCAGCGTCAGATCGTGGCCATCGCGCGGGCCCTTATGGGCCAGGCGCGGTTGGTTTTCATGGACGAACCGACCGCGTCTCTTACACAAAGCGAGACGGACGCACTTTTGGAGGTTGTGCGAACGCTGGCGGCCCAGGGTATCGCGGTGGTGTTCGTGAGCCATCGCCTGGCTGAGGTAATCGACGTTTCCGAGCGGGTGACAGTTTTGCGAGACGGCCAATTGGTCGGCGTTTTTGCGACCGAAGGCATGACCCAATTTCGCCTGGGCGAGCTGATGACGGGTGCACAATTGGAAAACATTGTGCGCGCCAAAGATCGCTCGGAAGCCGAACCGGTGCTTGAGGTTGAGGGGTTGACGCGTCATGACGAGTTCGAAAACGTCAACCTGACCATCCGGCGGGGCGAGGTTATGGGATTGACCGGATTGATCGGCGCTGGCCGAAGTGAACTGGCCCACGCGTTGATCGGGATGCGGGCGTCGGACGCGGGCAAGGTGTGGCTGGAAGGTGCGCCTGTCCGGTTCAACTCAATCCGCGATGCCATCGCGCGGGGCGTGGCTTATGTGTCCGAGGACCGGCTGTCACTGGGCCTGATTCAGCCGCAATCCATTGCCGACAACACAGTGATTTCAATTCTGAATCGTATTTTGGGCAGCCTTGGTCTGATCTCGCCTGTCATGCAGTCCAATTTGGTTCGTCACTGGATCGACGAACTGGCAATCAAGATCGGTGCGCCCGGAGACGCTGTATCGACCCTGTCCGGTGGCAATCAACAGCGAGTGGTTCTGGCCAAATGGCTGGCCACCGAGCCGCGTCTTCTGATCCTCGACAGCCCCACAGTGGGTGTCGACGTGGGCGCACGTGCCGGTATTTTTCGTATTGTGCGGCAGCTGGCGGACGAGGGGCTTGCGATCCTGCTGATCTCTGACGAAGTGAGCGAAGTTCTGTTCAATGCGGACCGCGTCCTGCATATGGCAGACGGCAGGATCGTCGGGGAATACGATCCGCGTGCAACGGAAGTGTCCGAGTTGGAAGCACAGATCTATGCGTGACGTCTTTCGTACATACCCGGTCGAGGCGCGGCTTTCGGTCGTGCTTTTGTCAGTCATCGCGGTGTTGTCGGTGATGACTGACACTTTCCTGACGCTCGGCAACATCACGTCGCTTCTGAACAACAACGCCGTCAATCTGATCTGGGCGGTGGGCCTTCTGGTGGTGCTGATTACGGGTGGCATTGACATCTCGTTCGCAGTGGCGGCCTCGGTCGTGCAATATGTGGCGGCGCAGATTTTCATGGCGGTCGGAGGTGGTAACTGGGCGATCGGGTTCGCCATTGCGGCGGGCTTAGGGATCGGGCTGGGGCTGATCAATGCGCTTTTGATCCATGGCTTCCGGGTGATTTCCATCGTCATCACCATCGCAACTTTCAACGCATTTTTCGGGCTTTTGATGTTTTTCACCAGGGGCCGGAACATCTACGACCTTCCCGATTGGTGGACCAACCGGGTTTTCATCTTCGAGCGGCAGGCGGCGGACGGCACCTGGTCGGAGCTGAACCTGTCGGTTGCGGTCATGGTCGCCTGCGTGCTGGCGACCTGGATATTGATCCGCCTGACGACGCTTGGCCGTCAGCTTTATGCTTTCGGTGACAACCCCGAGGGCGCGCGTCGCGCAGGCGTCAATATCTGGCAGATGCAGGTCGTGGCGTTCGGCTGGTGCGGGATGATGGCGGGGATCGGTGGTCTGATGCAGGTAAACATTGCGCAGGAAGTGGTGCCGAATGCCCTTTACGGCCGTGAGCTGGACGTGCTGGCCGCAGTCGTTCTGGGCGGCGCGCGGCTGGGCGGCGGACGCGGTACAATTTTTGGCTGTATTCTGGGCGTGATGTTTGTTGCGATCACGCAAAACGGGCTGAACCTTCTGGGCATTTCGCCATTTGCGTTCCAGATGATCATCGGGGCTGCAATCCTTGTGGCGATTTCATCGTCAAATCTGTCATTTAGGCTGCGGGGCAGGGCAGAACCGGTGGAAGTCGCGCCATGAAGCTGCACGACCGGATCAACGACGCGCTTGGCGCCGAGACGCTGCCCCTTCTGGCTTTTCTGGGCGTGGTCTTCCTGGCATTTTCGCTGGCGACACCGCTTTTCCTGACCGGCGCCAACCTGCGGTCGATGGCGTTTCAAATGCCAGTGTTGGGCTTGCTGACACTGGCCATGCTGGTACCGATTTTGTCGGGCGGTTTGAATCTGGCGATCATCTTTCAGGCCAATATCTCGGGTCTGGCGCTGGCCTGGGTCCTGATCCAGTTTGGCGGGCCGGAGGCTGGGATTGGCGCTTTCGTTCTGGCAGGTGCTCTCGCTGTTCTGGTCGGAGCTGCCTCGGGCGCTCTGATGGGTGCAGTGGTGGCCTATGTCGGCGCACACCCAATTCTAGTGTCGCTTGCGATGATGATATTTCTGCGCGGATTGGGTGAGTTTCTGACCCGGGGCGGTGATATCTCGGGCTTCCCCGAATTCATGAACGTCCTGGGCCACGGCAGCTTCATCGGCATTCCAGTTCCGATGATCGTTTTTATTCTGGCGGCGGTCTTCTGGCACATCATGTTGAAACGATCACGGCACGGGTTTTCGGTCTATATGGTCGGCAGCAACATCGAGGCGGCGGAATATTCGGGCCTTCATACGCGTCGGACGCTGGTCACAATCTATGCGATTTCGGGGGTGATCTGCGCGGTCGCCGGCATTGTGATGGCGGCGCGCTTCAACTCGGTCAGAGTGGGGCACGGCGAGGCGCTCCTGCTGGTCACGGTTCTGGCCTGCTTTTTGGGTGGCATCGATCCTTTCGGCGGTTTCGGGCGGGTGTTGCCGGTTGCTATCGCGTTGATCATTCTGCAGGCGCTGTCATCGGGTCTGAACCTGATCGGCGCAAACCAGCATCTTTCAACCGCCGTTTGGGGTCTCTTCCTGATTGCCGTCATGGCGTTCAGGTGGGTCGGGATGCGATGGCGAAACAGACAACGAGGAGGAACGTGATTATGGAAGGTTTTGGCGTACATACCAGCATGTGGACAATGCATTGGGACCGCCCAGGTGCCGAACGAACTATCCCGGCGGCAGCGGCCTACAAGATGGATTTCATCGAGATCGCGCTTCTCGATGCCAGTATTGTTGATGCAAAACACACTCGCGAACTTCTGGCCAAGCACGAAATGCGGGCGGTCTGCTCGCTTGGATTGCCGCAAGAGAGTTGGGCCTCGATCAATCCCGACGGGGCCATCGCCCACCTGATCGATGCCATGGACAAAACCAAAGAGATGGGGGCCGAGGCCTTGTCGGGGGTCACCTATGGCGGGATCGGCGAACGCAGCGGCGTGCCACCAACCGACACCGAATACGACAACATCGCGCGGGCGTTGGAAGCGACAGCAAAACACGCCAAGAGCTTAGGAATCGCTTTCGGGATCGAACCGGTGAACCGCTACGAGAACCATCTGATCAACACCGCCCGGCAGGCCAGGGAAATGATCGAGAAGGTAGGGGCCGACAATATCTTCATTCATCTCGACACCTACCATATGAACATCGAGGAAAAGGGCGTCGGCAACGGGATACTCGATGCTCGCGAGCATTTGCGGTATATTCATCTGTCTGAGAGTGATCGAGGCACGCCTGGCGAGGGCACCTGCGATTGGGACGAGATATATGCCACGCTGGCGGCTATCGGTTTCAAGGGCGGGTTGGCGATGGAGAGCTTCATCAACATGCCGCCGCAGGTGGGCTATGGTCTGGCGATCTGGCGTCCGGTCGCGGAGTCTTTTGAAGAGGTCATGGACAAGGGGCTGCCATTCCTGCGCAACAAGGCCGCGCAGTATCGGTTGATATGAAAGGCCTGGCATGCAGGACGGCCCAGATGTGCCTATGCTCCGTATCTGATCATCGACGCGCATGATGACGTCACGAGGTGTCATCGCGGTTCTGGACGTCGGCAAGACCAACGTTGATCTTTGGGTGGCAGAGACAGGCGGGACGTTGCTGGAAAGCCGGACGACGCCGAACCATGTGTTGGAAGGGCCTCCCTGGCGGCACCACGACCTGACCGCATTGGGGCTTTGGGTGGGAGAGACGCTGGCGGAGCTGTGTCGCGATCACCCGATCCGACTGTTGGTGCCGGTAGGCCACGGCTCGGGCGGAGTTCTGGTTGGCAGCGACCCCGATGCCGGCGACATGGGTATCGCATTTCCGATGATAGACTATGAGGATGTCTGCCCGCCTGAAATAGACACCGAGTACGCTCGCAAATCCGGCTCTTTCGAGGATCGTGGCAGTCCGGTGATGATGGCAATGACCCATGCGGCCAGGCAAATGTTGCGAATGGAGCGGGCGGATCCGGACGCATTTGCCAGAGCGCGGCACTATCTGAACATTGCTCAATATTGGGGCTGGTGGCTGACGGGTGCCGTGGCCTCGGAATATTCCGCCATGGGCGCACAAACTCATTTGTGGAACGTTCCCGAGCACCGCTGGTCGCCCATAGTCGAACAGCAAGGCTGGCAGCGGTTGTTGCCTGATTTTCGTCCCGCCTGGGCACCGCAAGGTCATATCCGCGAAAACATCGTGCGACGCTTCGGCCTGCCCGATGGCATCACGGTGCTGACCGGCGCCCATGATTCCACGGCAAATTTCTATCGTTATCTGGCGGCAGGCCTGTGCGATTTCACTCTGGTGTCGACCGGCACCTGGCTGGTGGCCCTTTCACGCGAGGCAAACACAAAAAAGCTGGATCACAGCAGGGGAACCACGATTAATGCGGACATGGAAGGCTCTCCGGTGGCTGGCGCCCTGGCCATGGGCGGGCGCGAATTCTCGGCCATCGCGGGTGATCGGTGGCGTAGCGCGGCGATCGATGAAGGAGCGGTGGCCCGGATTGTCGCGCAGGGAACCGTGGCCCGCCCCAGCTTCAGCAGCAACGAGGGCCAGTTCCCGGGCAGCGCCGGACGAGGACGCATTCTTGGGCCCCCGCCGGAAAACGACGGGGAGCGCGCCGCTCTTGCCTTGTTGCACTCAGCACTTTTGACCGCGACCTGCGCCGAGGTGCTGAACGGAGGTCCGCGAACCATCCTTGACGGCACCTTCCTCAACGAACCCCTCTTTGCGCCATTGGTGGCTGCTCTGATTGGCACAAAGCAAACTGAGTTCTGTGACGAGACCCACGGTGTGGTGGCGGGGGCGGTGTGTCTTGCCGACCATGCCATGGGCAAGGCGCCTGCTTCCCTTGCACTCGAGCCGGTCACCCCGGCTGCGATACCTGGTCTGTCCGATTATGCTAATCAATGGCGTATCAGCGCTGAACAAACGGAGGGCACCTGAATGAGCAATACCGAACTGCGCGAACGCATGGTCGCAACCTGCCGACAAATGAATGCGACGGGGATCAACCAGGGCACAGCGGGGAACCTTTCGGCGCGTTGTGGCGATGGGTTTCTGATCACGCCGTCATCTTTGCCCTATGACGACATGTGCCCGGATGATCTGGTCGAGATGGATTTCGAAGGCACTTATGCGGGACGAGTGCCATCGTCCGAGTGGCGGTTCCACAGGGATATCTTACAAAGCCGTACCGATATCGACGTCGTCCTGCATTGCCATTCTGTTTATGCAACGACCCTGGCCTGCCACCACCGGAATATTCCGGCCTTTCACTATATGGTCGGCATTGCCGGTGGCACGACCATCCGGTGTTCGGACTATGCGACATTTGGCACGCAGGAATTGTCAGACGTCGCGCTGAGAGCACTCGAGGATCGGCTGGCCTGTCTCTTGGGTCAGCATGGACAGATCTCGCTTGGCCGTTCTTTGGATCAGGCACTTTGGTTGGCGACCGAGATCGAAACCCTCTCGCGTCTTTATGTACAGGCTTTGCCATTAGGCGAGCCGCCGATCCTGTCGGATGAAGAAATGACTCGCGTGATCGACCAGATGCAGCGGATGAGTTATGGTAACGGTCCGGAGCCCGAGGGCAGCAACGACGTGGCGCGTCCGCGTAACTGAGATGGGAGTGCGCCTTTATCGTGAAGTACGACAATGGGCCTCCAGGAATTGACGTCGGTTGCGACAGCGAAAGTGCCGGTTTCTTCCATGCTCACGACCATCTGTTTTAGAACTGGAGTCGCGAGGTCGCAATTCTATGGGAGGATGGCGATACCGTCGAACGGACGGAGGAATTAAAAAGGGGGCTTGCTCTCGAGCCGGCTGCCTTTATGGACTCAGTTCGTTGAACAACCGCGAAACCGACGTTCATCAATGAGCGTACGGGCGGTGTCAGGTCTGGCAGCACCAGAGCCCTGGCCCTTCGGTCGCGAATATGGCCCGTGTCCTTGGGGTGTCATCTTGCACGATGACCACAACGAACGACAAAGTTGGCCAGCCCGACGCCCAACCGCTGCAATGTCCCGTTTGCGTTTCCTTTGTTGCCGTTGGAGCATGGTGCAGCATTATGCAGAATGGGCTCAAAGGGGCCGTTCGATGCAATCGCATTAGTGTCCGCTTTGGTGATGAAACAACCGTCGAGCCGGCGCCGACTCCAGGCGACAAGATGGCGTTGCCGGTCTCCAACCAAATCACAATTTGTGCCAAATCGTGGGCGTGCAACTGGCGTCCATTCCAAAAGTGTGAGCCTAGATCGCAAAGACAGGTGTTGTGCCATCACGCCCGCGCAAGGCGATGGGTGGGATGCTGGATAACTGGTTTTTCAGCCTGGAGAAATCAGCTGAAGCTTCCTTTTCAGCAGCATCAACCAAGTCGCCACTAACCAAACATTTGCAGTCGACCTGCCTTGTCGCCTGTTCCAGGCGACTCGCAATGTTCACACTGTCGCCAAGAACTGCAAACTCCAATCTGTCCTCGGTTCCCACATCTCCAAGTACAATCGGGCCATAGTGTGAGCCAACGGCCAGCTTCAAATTGCGGCCTTTGCCGGCGGTCTTTGATAACCGCAGTTCTTCAAAGGTTTTTGAAATCTCGATGGCGGCTGCAAGCGCATTTGTTGCATCTCTGTCCGTCGGTTCGGGCGTCCCGAATGTCGCCATCAATCCATCACCCATGAACTTGTCGAGTGTACCATCATGACGAAAGATAATCGTCGTGATGAGGCCTTGAACTTCTCGAAGCAAGGCAATGGTCTCCGCCGGAGTGTGTTGCTGCGACCAGGTTGTAAAGCCTACCAGATCGGTAAACAGAACTGCAGCATTGTGCTCACGCGGTCGCGACAGAACATTGGTTTTGCTGGCCAGCAGTTCGACGGTTTTGGCCGGGAAGTATCGCGCCAGGTTGGTCTTCTCTTGCGCCAGGTTGACCTGGCGAAGCGTGATGGTCCGAGAGCGCTTCACTGCCAGAGCGAGCAGTCCAGCAACGATCAGAAATACAATGACTTCCTGAACCCTGGGATTGAGATTGACAAAGAACGGGCTTGCCGAGTCCCGAAGAAAGCCTTCGAGATCATCGTCTCGAACCGCTCGCCACACCGTCTCCGGTTGCGCAAGAAGAACGAAAATCCCTCCCATCCATGCTACACTCGCTGCAATGCCGCCCCAAAGCACCAATCGGGCCTGATAGATATATGTCAGCCCCGCGAGAAGAACGAAGAAATGAACAAATGTGCCGCCCCTCAAAACGAGCTGAGAGGGAAATTCAGTTGGAGCCAGAGGGTTAGGATACAAAATGACAAATGTGAGTAAGACAAAATCCGCTGCCACAAACGCGTATTGATGCCACGGTTTCCCCCAATGTGATTCAGCGGTCTTGTATGCTGCCCAGCCGAGCGCAGCGAATAGCGAAAGCGTTCCGTAGTAGTAGATGGGCATCGGCCAGGGAGTGAGGCCAGTCAGCATGATGGCGATGGCAATCATAGCTACGAAGCGTCCGATAGCGGCGGTTCGTTGCGCCGCAAGCTCTTCGGCTCTGAACCCGGTGTTCTGATCGCGGATATTCATTCCAACATTCCCTTCCGTCTGGTCGGTCTTTTGTGGCCTGTGTGACTGACCAAAACCAATGCGCCTGGCAGTTCGGTAGTTCAAATTAGAGCTTGAAGACTCGTACGCGTTTCGGCTGCGCCAGCCTGCATGAAAGTCAGGGCCATAGCTTGTTTGCCTTGTCGAACATTGTCCTGGCTCACCGGAGCGATGGCACCCAATCCGGCAGCGAATGATCGGTACTCTCGCAAGCGACGTCCGATGAGTACTACAACACGCTCGGTTTCGCTCATCCCATTCAACTCGTTCAACAAGGTCCGCAGCGCGCCGGGCCGGTTTGTGATGATTCCATCGACCCCCATATCCAGCATGCGGGTCATTTCGTCTTCATCATGGACGGTCCACACATAGATAGGGCGACCATCGTCGCGAGACTGTGCAACAACGCGCGCATTGATCAACGACCTGGACCAGGCCAGAAAATCTAAATCAAGCCCGCTCAGGTCTCCAATGTCTGCGGATACCCACAAGCCCGTCTTCTGACTCGGATAAAGCTGGCGAATTTTCTGTTGCCTTTGGGCAGACAGATCAGCCGGAACCCGAGAACAATCTGGACAATCTGTTATGCAGGGATGTGATGATTATGGCTGGCATTGACCGCGACACGACGATTGCGTTCCTGCACGGCTACCTTGCTCACAAACGCGGCGACAACATCGTTGATGTTCAGCGGGTGGAGGGATCAAAGGCAATTTTCCTCGAGGATTGCGTGGATACGCCCAAGGCAAGGGCGATGGGTGTTCTGGAGAAAGCGCTCGGAAGCTGGTCTCTTGTTGTGCTTCATTCGTTTCGAGACCATGAGCAATGGATTCGCTCCGATCGAAGGAAGCTTAGTCAGTCGCGATCTATCGTTCCGGGCCTAAGATAGAGCCAGATCAGCAATCCGATGAATGCGAAAATCTCGATATTCATAATCGTATCGACAAAACCACTCATGGTGCGTTCATGCTCTCCGCTTTCAGGGCCTTTAGCAGGCATACAACCAACAACAGCACAACAAAGACAAAGGGCAATGCTCCCAGGGCGATGATAGACTTCACTGCTTCGATGCTGCCGGACAGGATCATGACCAGGCCGAGCGCGCCCAATATACCACCCCAGATCAGCTTAATGCGGACAGGTGGATTCAGATCGCCTTTGCTGGAGAACATACCCAACACAAAGGCTGCACTAACGACACTTGTGATGACGAAGAGAAATGCGGCGGCCACGACAGCGAGGATTGTGACCCCTGCCAGCGGCAAGTTGTTGAGTACATAGAACGTGATTGCACTGGCATTGTTTCTGGCGATTTCAAGAATGGGAAGTTGGGTGTTGAGCGCAGTATGAAATCCGATGCTGCCGAATATGCCAAACCATAATATGGAGAACAGAGTTGGACCGACCACAACTCCCAAAATGAACTCTCGAATGGTCCGACCCTTGGAGATCCGTGCAATGAACACGCCGACAAATGGCGCCCAGGCCAGCCACCAGACCATGTAGGTGAGTGTCCATGCCTGAAACCAGTTCTCCACCTTCTCATCCATGAACGTGAATGTGCGGAAACCGTGCACGAAAGCATTCCAGAAATATTCGCCAGTGGCTTCCGTGACACCGCCCATTATGTAATGCGTCGGACCGGCCAGCAGAATGAAGATCATAAGCCCGCCGGCGATTGCCATAGCGGTATTGGATAGCAGCGCCATGCCCCGGGACAAGTCCACCATCAGAGGCAGAATGTAGGCGACCACGAGCACCCCAAAGATCAACAGTGTCAGCCCCAGGCCGGTGCCCTGCAATCCGAGCCAGGCATCGACGCCTTCCTTGATTTGAAAAACGCCCATGGCGATTGAACCGCCGAGACCGATAGCAACCGCAACGATTGCCAATAGGTCGGCAAGTAACCCGGCAATTGTGGGTATCTTGCCGCCTCCAAATACCTTCGTAATCGGAGCGCTTATAAGGCTTGGGCAATCAAGCCGAAAACTAAAGTAGGCGATAATCAGTCCTGTCACCGCATAGATTGCCCATGCGTGCAGGCCCCAATGGAAATTCGTGATGAACAGCGCCTGATTGGCAGCCTGTCTGGCATCAGCACCACCATCGGTGAGAACCAGATAATGGGTTAAAGGCTCGGCGGTCCCCCAATACAGCAGACCCACTCCCATACCCGCCGAAAACAACATGGTGAGCCAGGACACGGTTGAGAACTCCGGCTCATCCTCATCCTTGCCGAGCTTAATGTTGCCGTATCGCGAAAAGGCGAGCCACACGCTGATGACGAACATGAAGGTCACCGTCAGCATGATGAACCATGCACGGCTTTTGAACTGGATGTGAACGAGTTGCGCGGCGGCAGACGCCAGACCCTCGTTGTCCAGAATGCCCCAGGCAGCAATTGCGCCCGTGATCAGGAGCGCCACAATCAATACGGGATTTTTCATAAGCACTTCCGACGGGCAATCTGGCCAAACTATTTCATACGGCCGCATCAGACCAGCGCAATGGTTGGTCTCGAAACCATGATAGGGCCTGCGATCTCCCTGTACCGGATCCGGGTTCAGTTCGTTTCAAGGCTCTCGGGCAAAGAATCTGCCGGCTGTGCAACCCGAGAGGTTCAGCTCAACCCAAGCTGTATCCCGTCCGCGTATGTGGGCATTGGCTTTGACGTGACCTCGCTACCCCATACCTGCAATCTGTGGCCTTTCGGACAATGAGACAAGGCGGGCCCCGCGACAGCCATGCGGACAAAGCCGTCATTGGCGATTGAATGCTATATTGAGGCCAGGTGCCATCAGGATGCTGCCTCCCGCCCGCTGGGCGATGCGGTTTGCAGAGCCCGATCTTTTGAAATATGCGGTGACTTTGTCTGCCAGTACCACACACAAAGCATCTGCGCTCGAGAACATGATATTCACAATCGTGCCGAGAATAAGCAGCTGCATCCAAATAGCCAGACCAGCACTTGGGTCTGTGAACTGAGGTAGGAACGCGACATAGAAAACTGCGGTCCTGGGGTTGGGAACCTCGACGGCGATGCTCTCCCAGAAGGCTCTTCGAGGTCTTCTTGCATCTATCCTCAAATCGATTTTTCCTGAAGTCGCTTTAGACCTAAACATCTTGAAGCCAAGCCAAATCAGGTATGCGGCACCACCAAACTTTAGCGCGAGATAGAGGACAGGAATCGCTTTGAACAAAATTGCCAGGCCGAGAGCTGCAGCCAACACATGGACGTATCCGCCGATGTGAATGCCAAGTGCAGCAAACCATCCAGCCTGTTGTCCCCGGGCAATTGTTTGCGCAGCAGCATAGAGCGTTGAGGGCCCCGGCATGTAGGCGAATATGCTGGTTGCCAGAAAGAAAGCGACCAGAAGTTCGGTTGACGGCATGCAGTCAGGCTTTCAATTAGCTGTACTCGACGATGACTAACGCCTGATCCTCAGTGTTTCAATTGGTAACTATGGGATCATGGCGGAAGCCCAGTCCTGTTTTGAACATGCCGCTGAGGAGTATCGGTAAAGCCAAAGTTGGACCAGGACTGAGTTTTGGTATTGACCTCAGGTTAACTTGAGGACCTAAGAAGAACCGTCAGTACGGGCAAAACCGGTTGCAAGGCCTACATATGAACTCTCTCTTCAAGCCCGACCAGCTTCCAAGATTCGTCATTGCGAGCGGATTGACAAACCTTGCTGATGGAATCGCAATTGTCGTGTGGGCGTGGATCGCCTCCCTTTTAAGCCGTGATCCGATTTTGATTGCCCTGATGCCTGTCGCACTTCGCTTGCCCTGGTTTCTCTTCGCGTTGCCAGCGGGTATCATCACCGACAGATCGGATCGTCGGCGCTTAATACTGGCGATGGACATTGTGAGAGCTGTTGTGTTCGGAACTGCGGCCATCGTTGTGTGGGTCTCATTGCCGCTGGTACCTGCGGCAGATGACGGAACGGCCATGCCGCTTCTGTTCGGCTCGCTTTTGGGATGCGCGCTGTTGGTTGGAATCGCGGAGGTGTTCAGAGACAATGCAGCGCAGACGATGCTTCCCGCAATCGTCCCCCACGATCAATTGGAACGGGCAAACGGTCGGCTCTGGAGTGTTGAACTCGTTGGCAATTCGCTTTTGGGCCCCGCTCTCGGTGCCTTTCTCATCGCCACGGTGATCTGGCTCCCCTTTGCTCTCAATGCTGTCGCGTTTGTGCTTGCGGCTGTGATGATGCTCGGATTGCGTGGCGGCTTTGCGCCTGACCGGTCAGACCAACGAGACTGGCGGGCCGAGTTGGGTCAGGGATTGTCCTTCTTGCGCAGCGCACCCTTGCTTCGCCTTCTTGCGCTCATCACGGGTGTGTGGAATCTGCTTCACCAGATGGTGGTTATTGCCCTCGTACTCTACGTGCAGGAAATATTTGGCCTTGAGGCATGGGGCTACGGCCTGATCCTTGCAGCCGCAGCAGTCGGAGGCATCGCGGGAGGAGTTTTTGCAGACCGGGTTGTAAAGCGTATGGGACCCGGTGCAGCCGCGAAATGGATGACACTGGCCTCTGCGGTGGCTTTTGTGACAATACCCTTCGCGCCAAACGGGTTCGTTTTGGCGATTGTCCTGGCTGCGTTCGAATTTACCGGACTGGTCTGGAATACCGTTTCCGTTTCATACCGACAAAGGGCCATACCCGATGAGTTGCTTGGACGAGTGAACAGCATCTACCGACTCCTAGCCTGGGGCATGATGCCAATCGGATTGCTTCTTTCAGGAGTGATCGTCAGCGTGGCGGAGCTCTCTATGACGCGCAGTACGTCACTGGCCATGCCGTTCGCAACGGCGGCCATTGGTGCTGCGCTATTGACGGCGTTCGCCTGGAAACCATTGGGCAAAGGGTTCTCCGCAGTCGCGAACGAAACCACCTGAAGGCAGACATTGGACCCGACACAAGAATTGTCGCCTTGGGCTCAGAGCGGAAGTTCGGCCCAATGACGCTGGTGTGCGCTATGGGGATGAAGCGGTCATGCAGCCAGTCGCCACTTTCGGCGACACAGCAAACATTGAGCCCAAATGGGCTTAGCGGCAGGATGTCGGACAATGATGAAAAAGGGCTTCCCCGGACGAGCACCAGGACGATCGGGTAAAACACCGGGATCAATGAGACAAGGTGGATGTGGCCTCTCAAATGCAGTATTGTAGCCCGGTTATGGGAGGGTGATATGCAAAGCCACAACGACGATCAGGATGCAGAATCAGGCGTTGAAGTAGCCCAAATTGAAGCCGAACGTAATTTGCAGCGGCTACATGAACAACAGAAGCCCAGGGCTCGACGTAACTTTCTGATTGCGGTCCTCTTGACCGCAGTCAGTTGTGTAGCGCTGCTGCTTTTCGGCAGCTGGAACTAGAATGTAAAGGTTTGCTCAGGCCAAACAGGTCTGGTGGTGAGAAAGTGTTGGTCGTGGAAGACGATGGGCGCATTCGCAAGATCACGGTCAAAAGGCTGAAGCATCTGGGATATGAGATCATAGAGGCTGAGTCTGGCCCAAAGGCCCTGGATGTCCTGGTAAAGGCCGATGGTGTCGACGTTGTTTTCACCGATATGGCAATGCCGGGTGGCATGGCGGGCGCCGACCTTCTTGCCCAGGTGCAGGCGGAGCACCCACACATTAAGCGACTGATCACATAAGGCTATGCGGAGGACGGTACAATTCCCAATGACGGCACGTTGTGGTTGCGAAAGCCATATTCGCTCGAAGAGATGTCCAGGACCTTTCGTCAATTGTTGGACTGATTCCGCGCCGGGCGCTCAAGGTGGAATTGATTCACCCCGATGTATGCAAGCCGGATCGCGCCGGTCAGACGACAACGAATGACTGTATCAACTCGCTGTCCCTGAATCGCTGATTAAAGCGCCCGGGTTCATTATCCCCTTCGGATCCAGTGCCGTTTTCAAAGTTCTGAACAAAGCCAGTTTCACAGGGTCACCGAAACGTTCCAGATCGATTCGCTTGAGGCGCCCGATACCATGTTCTGCACTTATTGAACCTTTGCAGGCCATTGTGGTTTGATTGATCACCGTGCGAATGGAATCCAGCAGTTCTTGATCATGAAGAATGATGTGTTGCTTATCGCGATCTGGCGGAGGGAACACGTTGAAGTGGATGTTGCCATCACCCACATGCCCGTAGCAATTGATGGTCAGAGCCGGGTCGATATCGGCGATGGCCTGGTAGGTCCGGTCTACAAAATCCTGGATCTGACTTAGTGGGACAGAGGTGTCGCTGTTACAGACCGCCCCGCTCAGGCGGTTCGCCTCGGGCATCGATTCCCGCAGGCGCCAGAGAGCCGCGCGCTGTGCTTCTGAAGCTGCAACCACTGCGTCGGCTACAAGGCCGACCTCGAAAAGGTGCTCAAGCAGGTTGTGAAAGCGCGCTTCCAGGTCGTCAGTTCCACCAACCTCCAAAAGAACATACCAATCGCTGCTTTTTTCAAGCGGAAACCGCTCCTGCGGAAAGTGGCGTTCGAGAACAGTGAACCCAAAGTCACACATCAACTCGAAAGCGTTGATGCTGTCGCCCAAAGCACTGCGCAGCCTGGACAGTAGATCAACGGCTCGCGCTGGCGAGCTCACTGCGCAGAACGCCGTCAGTGTGTGTTTGTCTGCAGGTTTCAAGGAAAGCGAAGCGGCCGTGATGATGCCGAGAGTTCCCTCACTTCCGATCATCAAGTGGCGTAAATCGTAACCTGTATTGTTCTTTCGCAGAGGGGTCAGTTCATTGAGGATGGATCCATCTGGCAACACGGCTTCTATTCCCAGACACAAGTCACGGGCGTTGCCGTATCGCAGCACCTGTATCCCGCCGCAATTTGTGGCCAGATTGCCCCCGATCATGCTGCTGCCTTCTGATGCCATGCTGAGTGGGAACAGCATGTCGACGGCCTCGGCAGCAGCTTGAACATCAGCGAGGATGCAACCAGCCTCAACCACAACGACGGAGTCTGCCTTTGAGATTTGTCGCACCGCGTTCATCTTCTCCAAAGAGACCACGATTGTATTCTCGGCGTGAAAAACCAGTTGCCCCGCAACAACACCAGTCCCGCCACCATACGGCACGATCCTGATCCCGTTCAGATGGCAGGCGGTAACCAGATCAGACACTTCCGATGTTGAGCGAGGCAAGAAAACAGGCACGGATTTACCGGTGAATCGATCACGCGGATCTATGATGTATTTTTCCGCTTCTTCGGCCGGCAACCATGAGATTGTTCTGGAGAGCTCAGCCAGACCAGCTGGCAATTGAGGATAAGCGACCACTGAGGGAGAGAACGGCATTGTGCTTCTACGGCAGCGGTACAAGAAGAACATATCGAAAGAGTGCATAGAAAGCACTCATGACGACCAGACCAGACAGGCCGTAGATCAATCCCGTTTTGCCGCTCCACCTGTCATGCATAGCTGCAATCAAACCACCGGCAAAAGCGACAATTCCCGATAGGAGGAATCCAACATAGGGCATCAGGAAACACGCGATTAACAACGAGGCAATCAGCAGCGCCCTCCGCCACCAGATCCCATCGCCGAAGCCGCTGTCTTCTTCACCTTTCAACAACGTCATCACAAGGGAGATCGTGGCGCAAACGATGAGCACAATTGAAACGGTCTGCGGAAACACCTGGGAGTCGGAATCGGTATAGTTTTGAGTGTCCCACAGCGTGACAATACCGGCGAAAACAAAAAAAGCCGAAATCAAAAGTGAACCTGTTTTGCCTTCACTCCGCATCGGTTGCTCCACTGATCTTGCCTGCTCTGGCTGATCTCCATTGAGTGAACAGGGGGTAGACCAAAGTCAGAATTGTGAAGGCAACAATCGCTTGTGAAATCGGCCTGCCGAAGAAAATGCCCGAAAGGTTGTTGGTTGCCGCCCCGATGGTCCAGCTTTGCACGAAACCCTGTTCTGCGATGGGGCCAAGAATAAGTCCCAGAACTATGGGAGACGCGGCAAAACCAAATCTTCCCACGAGCCATCCAAATACACCCAGTCCGATCATGATGACCACGTCGGAAACGCTGTTTCTGATGGCAAATGTGCCAATCAATGTCATGAAACCAACCAGAGGGACCAGAACAGCCTTGGGAATGGTGACAATGGTCTGATAGGCGTAGCGCCCGATCAGCAGGCCTGTCGGCAGCATGAGAATGGTTGCGATAATCAGTCCGTAGATAAACGTGTAGACAATCGACCCACCCGATTCAAAAAGTGTTGGTCCGGTGCGGACTCCCTGAACAAGAAGCGCGCCAAGGATGACCGCATCCGGTGGTGTCCCCGGAATTCCCAGGACGAGAGTCGGTATAAATCCGCCACCAACTGTTGCGTTGTTGGAAGCTTCAGTCGCCATGATGCCATCCGGCTCACCTTCACCAAACTTCTGGTGTGGTTTAGCGCTGCGCTTGGCTTCCGAGTAAGCGACAAGGCCGGCGACAGATCCGCCCGCTCCCGGGAGGATACCAACCAGGGTTCCAATGATTGAGGAGCGGATCAGGTTGAACTTTGAACCCCAGGCAATGCGCCCGGCTTCAGTGATCCGAACAGACCTGACCTCGTTTTCGACCTTCAGATGCCGGTCAGGGGTAGCGACCAGGTCAATGAGCACCGGTATGCAATAAAGACCAATCAGGGCACCTACGACGCCAAACCCGCTGATCAAGGTCTGACTTCCGAAAGTGAGCCGAATATCAGCTGATATTTCTGCTACCCCGACAGTCGACAAAATCATGCCAAAAGCCCCGCCAACGAGCCCCTTCACAACATTGCCTGTTGAAAGAGACGCAATGAGAGAAAGGCCGAAAACGGAGAGCCAGAAATACTCGATTGGGCCGAATGCAAGAGCCACAGAAGACAGAGGCGGGGCGATGAACAGAAGCGCCAGGGCTCCGACCATGCCGCCAACAACCGAAGCGTAACAAGCTATTGCAACAGCGAGGTCTCCGTCTCCCTTCTTTGCCATGGGATAGCCATCAAACGTGGTCGCGATGGCCGATGGTGTGCCTGGCGTGTTGAGCAAAATGGCAGCATAGGCGCCGCCATAAATTGCCCCGGTATAGATTGCCCCCAAAAGAATCAGAGCCGAAGCGGGCTCCATACTGAATGTAATGGGGACGAGAACAGCCACTGCCATAGTAGCTGTTAAGCCGGGAATGGAACCAATTACAGTTCCGGCCACCACGCCACACAACGCCAACAAAAAATTGAAGGGAGTGAACGCTGAAATGAGGTGGCCGAATTCCATAAAACCGTTCCCCTAACCCCAGGCCATGACGTCTATTTGATCAGGCCGGCTTCGCGGGCATCCTTCAAATATTCCTCTGTACGGGCTTTCATAAAGTCAGCCATACCTGCCGAATCCACATCCAGCAGTGCGAAGCCGCCATCAAGCATCTTTTGACGGAATGCCGGGTCATTGTTGATCTCACCGATCATATCCGACCACTTCTTAGTCGTTTCTGCGCTTGCGGTATTGGGCAGTGCTATGCCGCGGTATGCCCCTCCGACCATTTCATATCCAAGTTCTTTGAAAGTCGGAACATCGGGGAAGAGTGGATGGCGTTCCTCCATGGCCACTGCCAGCATACGAACCGCATCGCCCTGTTTAGCACCAACGGTTGAATAGCCCCATTGGGCTTTCACTTGACCACCAAGCATAGCTGTGGTCGATGCTCCGGTGCCCTTGAACGGTACATAGGTGGTCTTCCCACCGGTCATTTTGTCGAACTTAATCTGGGCAAGATGGTTGGCGGAGGCCTTTCCCGAACCGGACATCGTAACCTGGCCGGGATTGGCTTTTGCGTCGTCGACCAGATCCTTCAATGTTTTGTAAGGACTGTCCGCCTTCACCACGATGGCGTCGGGTGTGTAGTGAAACATATAGAAAGTGTTCAGCTCTTCGGTTTTAAAGCCGACGTCCTTTTGTGCAGGCTTGATGATGATGTGCGGAAGATTTACCCCCATGATGGTTTGGCCGTTGCTGTTCAAGCCGTTCAGTGAAGCCCAACCAACGGCGCCACCACCGCCCGGCTTGTATGAAATCACCAGGTCCTGGCCAAATTTTTCTTTAAAGAACGGCTGCTGGAGGCGGGCGGAAATGTCGGATTCTCCCCCCGGTCCAAATGGAATGACATAGTCGACCGGGCCATTGGTCTGCGCAAACGCGGTGGTGCCGGTGGCCGCTGCCAATGCCATTGCAGCAGCAGTCTTCAAAATTGTTCTTCTCAGCATGTTTTTCTCCCTTGCTGTTTCACGCAATCTGCCGTGATCAAGCCGGATTCAGGCGAGCAAATAGGCGTGTGGATCACCACTGTCAGGTAAATTCATGCTTTAATCTAGCAATATAATTTTGCCTGTTCCTAAAGAGTTTCTTTAGGGGTGTCCGTTGTCGCGTGATCCACCACCGTGCGTTTCAACTCGTTCAGCAGTGCATCGACGAAGTTCAGTTTTAGACAATCCACCCTGGTCATCATGCCGAGCACGCGGGGCTTTGACGTTCCCTGCAATTCGATCTTTCTGAGAGAGGCAAAAATGGGGTCCTGAACGCAAAAATTTGGAACGATGGAAACTCCCAGATTGTGGGCGATCATACTGGAAAGCGTTTCGAGCGAGTCCATTTCCATGGTTGGGCGAACAGAAATGTCATTGTCGGTAAGCCACTCGTCTGCCAGCTGCCGCACCGATGTTCGACCCGTCAGTCGCACATATGGCAGTGTACTGAGTAGGAATTTTGGTTCTCGTTCTTCTACGTCTCGTGATGTGAGCAAGACCAGATCTTCCTCGACGATCGTCTGCCAGTGCAGATTGGGTCCGATCTTGTTGGGTCTGCTCAGGACCGCAGCGTCCAGCGCGCCACGTTCGATCAGTTCATGAAGTTCACCTGATGTACCGGCAACAACCCGAATGTGCAGGTCCGGGTAATTTTCGACCAGTGATTTAATCGAGATTGGAATCAAACCGCGTATTGTTGAGGGCACTGCGCCAAGGCTTAACTCCCCCTGAAGCATGAATTCTCCATTCATCTCTGCAAGCAGGTTTTCGTAGGAGCGAACGACTTCACGCGCACGTGGAACGATGGAACGGCCACGGCTGTTGAGGACCGGCGGGTTCTTTGATCGATCGAACAGCTCGGTTTCGATCATGTTCTCGAGTCGTTTCATTTGTTGGCCGATGGCGGCCTGCGAAACGAAGACCCGTTTCGCTGCTTCGCTAAAACTGCCACACTCGGATACAGCGATCAGTGTTTTCAAAAGTTGAATGGACAAAACGGCACCGAAATTCCTGGTTTGCGTTTACAGACCAGAGCCAAAAATCTTCTTGTAAGACCTTTATCATCCAGCATTGCGCGCCCATCAACTCCGGATTTGCCACCCTTGGTGTTTCGAGGCACTTGAATTGCCCTGGTTCTCTAGCCTGGTCCGCTAACCAGTTACACAACTGGTGCAGGTCCACTTTTTCATTTGATAGCAATCAGGCAACTGGGCGGTGAGCCGATGCCCGGAGGTTGCCGGGTTCAAAGGCTGTCGGCGGCGACCGGCATGGTGAGCCATTGGTCGTTAAATGTGTCGTCAAATGATGCCCCGGAGCCTTTCACCTGGAACCACACAAGCGCGCATCACTGCTCTTCCCAGCGAAACGAATCCCCTTTTGCAAACACCCGACCAATTGATGGCAATGCAAAATGACTGCCCAAAACCTTTCGATCCGCTTCTGAGGACTCCTCCAGCAAACGCCGTCGTGAAGCAACTGCCATGGGTCCATCGATGTCATATTTGAAGTGCCAGTCCGGATGCCAGCATTGGGCCGTTGTATGGAGTGCATCACCGGTAATCACAGCTTCTGAACTACCGCTTCTTAACAGAACCGATACATGGCCCGGCGTATGACCGGGAGTGGATATTAAGGTGACGTTGTCTCCAAGCATATGTCCAGGCGTAACCATTTCGGCCTGTCCTGCCTCTATCACGGGTAAGACACTTTGCGCATAAGAGCTTCCAGCCCCATCGCGAAAATGTTGTTCATCCGCAGCCGGAACCAGGTAGCGGGCATTGGGAAAAGTCGGCACCCAACGCCCGTCTTCAAGTTTGGTGTTCCACCCAACATGATCCGTATGAAGGTGAGTGCAAAGAACGTAGTCAACGTTCCGGGGACTAATTCCTGCCGCGGTCATCGAGGCCATAAACCGCTTGCCTGACCGTTGGTTCCAGTCCGGGTGTGCATTGTCCTTGTCGTTGCCAACGCAGCTGTCGACCAAAATGACATGTGCCGATGTCTTCAGCAGAAACCCTTGTATGGGCAGGATTAATCCACCGGTCGACGGGCAGAGCTGACTTGGCGCGTGAGCATTAATTGCCTCTCGCGCTTCAGACGCATCGAACGGAAAGAGCTCTTCCGGGGTCAGATAGGGGCCATTTAGCTCAAGAATTCGCCAGACTTCGATTTCACCAATTTTGCACAGCATCTCTTCCCTCCCGAATTCAGTCGAGATCATACCACACCACCTGACAGTTTGGGTCCGCTAAAGAACGTCTTGTGAAATTGCCGGTCCGCGTCTGCTGCTGAATGACCGGATCGAACTCGAATGAGCCCGGTTGACGGGTCCAGGCCGAAGCCGTCAATCAGCATGCTTGATATGACAAGTTTGACCCGGCATTTTCAGCGCACTCCACAGGGCAGTGGCGCGTGGTGCTCGACGGCATGGCGCCAGGCCTGGGATTTTCAGCTGAAACAGAAACCTATGCTGGTGCTAAAAATGCCCGTCTCGAGCATGCATCGGATTTCCGGAAGATGGTCTATCGCCTGTTTGTTTTCTCAGTCACCCGAAAGTTCAATTTGATCCAGAATCTGCAGTCCTGCGCGGGCGGTTGAACGCGCCTGGAAAACCGCGGATTGTAAGGTTGTTGCCAAAGACGTTAAACAACCTGTTGAACGAGGCTTGAGACAAGCATCAGCTTGTCGTTGGGAGAACTGAGATGAAATTGATCCAAATAGCAATTGCAACGCTTGCTACTGCTGCTCTCTGCTCACCCGTCCTGGCCCAGTCGAAACATGAAGCCCCGCTCTGCGAGGCGGCCAAGACAAACCGCGTCGTCGAGATCATATACGACAAGGACGCCAGCAAAGGCTGTCTTCCGCGTCTTGTGGATGTGCATCAGGTTGCAATTGGCAATAACGGTAAAATGTACATGCATGGCTGGCAAAGCCGGGGTTGCACTAAGGGAAGAGACTATGCTTCCGAACGGATTTTCAGGTTTGACAAAATCAAGTCGGTCAAAATTATTGACGGGGCGTTCAATGAGAAGTCCCAATCCATCAAGCTGAAAGGCTGGGATGGCTGCATTGGTTCAAATTGCTTCATCAAAGAGAATATCTGCGAATAGAACCATGATTGAAAGTCCCTACCAGCGTAGGATTTTGAACGTCAGTTGGCCGGCAATCCGCCGTTCGGTCATTGCAGGTCCGGGTTCGCCCGCAGGTGCTCGACCATAAAATCAACAAAGGCCCGCACTTTGCCGGATACCATGCGCCCTTCGTGATGCACCACGTGGATCGGCATTGGGGGAAGTTCAAAATCCTCAAGAACGGCACACAGTTGGTTGTCAGCGATGTAGGGTGATATTTGATAGGATATCACTCTCGACAGCCCCCGCCCTCGAAGCGCCATTTCTATTGCCGCATCGTTGGTGTTCATTTGAACACGCGGCTTGATGTGCACAGACTGGCGGCGCCCTTTGTTCTGGAAGCCCCATTCTTGTGTGGGCGTTAAGGCGAGTGACTGGATCAATGTGTGAGCAGTCAGCTCTTCGGGTCGATCGGGTCGACCATGTTTTTCGAAATATTCCGGCGCCCCGAACACGACCTGCCGAACGCTGCCGCAACGAACGGCAATGAGCGAGGAATTCGGCAAGTCGCCAATTCGAATGCCAACATCAAGGCCCTCGTCAATCAGATTAACGACCCGATCAACATACAATGTTCTCGCATCAACCTGCGGATACTGATCGAGGAACCTGCCAAGCAGTGGCGTTACAATCATTCTGCCAAACAGAACTGATGCTGTAACGCGCAACTCACCGGTCGGTTCCGCATGCGATCCCACCGCCGCATGCTCCGCTTCTTTCAGTTCAAGCAGGATACGGCGGCCATCTTCCAGAAACCTTTCGCCAACGTCCGTGAGACTCACGGAACGTGTTGTGCGGGTAAACAACCGGGCGCCGAGATGGTCCTCCAGCATCGACACTGATCGTGTAACTGCCGGCGGTGACATATTCAGCTGGCGCGCGGCCGCGGCAAATCCCTTGCAATCGGCAACTGAAATGAAGACCTGCATGGCCTGAAATTTGTCCATCATATTATTCCAGAAAAAGGAATAATAAATTCAATATTACGAACATTCTAAAAATTCAAGAAACAGACTAAATCCTGTCTAACGAGCGTTTACCAACTCAACCGAACAGGATCACATCATGTCACGTGCCTTTGCCGAAATCAGCTTCACGCCTTCCGTTCTTGCCATCCAGGAACAACAGGGTTCGGCGGAAGGCTACGCACAATTTCTGGAACCTGATGCAGACCGGGGGGACAAGGTTGGACCCGCTGAAGCAGAGTTCATTTCCAGGAGAGATGGATTCTATCAGGCAACAGTCTCCGACGGCGGATGGCCGTATGTGCAGTTTCGAGGCGGACCTGTGGGTTTCCTCAAAGTGCTCGATGATCAAACAATTGCCTACGCAGACTTTCGTGGAAACAGGCAATACCTGAGCGCGGGGAACATCTCAGACAACGACCGCGTCTCCCTCATTTTGATGGACTATCCGAACCGTCGCCGCCTCAAGATCTGGGGACGGGCGAAACTTGTCGGATCAAAGGAAGATGCGCTCCTGATGACGAAACTGCAGGACCCTTCATATCGGGCACTGCCGGAGCGTGCGGTGATCATTGCGGTGGAAGCCCTGGACTGGAACTGTCCGCAGCACATCCCCCAACGCATGACCCTGGAAGAGTTGGAGCCTCAGCTCAAACCGGTTCGCGACGAGATCGCACGACTCAAAAGTGAGAACAAAAAACTGAAGATCGCACTTGATCAGAAGGCCTGATCGACTTGTTCACGACAAGCGGCGCTTTGCTGCTTCACAACCCAAGTCCTCGAAAGGAGGGTCCAACATGCCCCGTTCCATCACTTCAATCATCGGCGCGAGCCTCATAGCACTTGCCGTTGCCTCGCCCTTGATCACAACTCCCGGCGCTGCCACCGGACTGGCTTCCCAGTCACAACAAACAGAAGTCGTGTTCCGGTCAGAAACCATTGACGGAATCAAGATCGCTTACCGTGAGGCCGGTGACCCATCCCGCCCGACGATCCTGCTGCTGCACGGCTTTCCAACGTCCTCGCATATGTTTCGAAATCTGATACCGAAACTGGCCGGCAAGTATCACGTTATAGCTCCTGACTATCCCGGCTTCGGCGCCTCAGACATGCCACAGGCCCAGAATTTCGAATATTCCTTTGCCAGGATTGCGGGAATGATGACCACGCTGCTGGACCGCAAAAAGGTCGACCGCTACGCCGTCTATCTGATGGATTACGGTGCGCCTGTCGGCTTTCGTATGTTCGCAGAGCACCCGGAGCGGCTGTCCGGATTCATCATCCAGAATGGCAACGCCTATGAAGAAGGCTTGCAGGATTTCTGGGATCCGATCAAAGCCTATTGGGCCGACCCGACAAAGGAAAATGGAGACAAACTTCGCGGCTTCCTGACGCTTGAGGCAACCAAGTGGCAATTTACCCATGGCACTCAACATCCGGAGCGGATCAACCCGGACAATTATTGGCATGTTCAATATCTGCTGGATCGCAAAGGCAACCAGGAGGTGCAACTTGAGATGTTCCTCGATTACGGCACCAACGTCGCTGAATACCCGAAATGGCAGGCGCTGTTTCGCAAACACCAGGTTCCGACGCTGCTCATGTGGGGCAAGAACGACCACATTTTTCCTGCCGAAGGGGCTCATCCCTACAAGCAGGATCTGAAGGAGCTTGAATTCCACCTGCTGGATACCGGTCACTTCGCGCTTGAAGAATATGGCGCCAGGATTGCCGGTCGGATGATCGAGTTCATGGATCGAAACAGCCAATAGCAGCTGCTGTACTGCGAAAGACTGCCGCATCGTCTAAGGACGATGCGGCCGTTTTGTTGAGGGCAGTCACATCTGCTGTGCGATTCAGGGACGGTCGCGTCCTGACGCCTTCGTCAATTGAGTTTGGTCACCGTGCTTGCGGTGCTGTGCCGGAAGAGACTGGATCTCGCCACATCACCCGCTGAGCGAATTCTGAGCCTGTGGATTGAGGCCCCGACAGCGTCTTCTCGCCAGGTTTTCAAAAATCAGTATTGTGTTGACGTTTGGGTTTAGAGTGACGTCTGCGACCCGACTGAAATGCACCCGATTTTCCGGCAAATGCCAATCGTTCCGCCAGCTCTCAAGTTCAGGGAATCCGACATTATGGAAACATCAAAAAGAGCCATCATTATCGACACTGATCCAGGGCATGACGACGCCGTCGCGATCCAGGTCGCTCTTGCCAGCCCGGAGTTGGACGTCCTTGGGATAACAGCTGTAGCGGGCAATGTACCCCTCGGTCTGACAGAAAAGAACTGTCGCATCATTTGTGAGTTGGCCAAACGGCCGGAGACCAGGGTATTCGCCGGCGCCGCCGGTCCTATGAAACGGCGGCTCGTTACGGCGGAAAACATTCACGGCAAGTCCGGTCTGGATGGCCCTGAATTGCCAGACCCAATGATGAAACTGCAGGCACAGAACGGCGTCGACTTTATCATCGAAGTCCTCAAATCCAGCCCTGAAAAGACCGTTACAATCTGCGCACTCGGACCGCTTACAAATATTGGTCTGGCACTTCAGAAGGCGCCTGAAATCGTCCCGCGTGTGAAAGAAATAATTCTGATGGGCGGCGGTTTCTTTGAAGGAGGAAACGTTACGCCTGCCGCTGAGTTCAACATTTTTGTGGATCCCGACGCCGCAGCGCTGGTTTTTGGTTCTGGCATACCGCTTGTCGTGATGCCTCTCGATGTGACCCATAAGGCACAGACCACAGCGGCCCGCGTTAAGGCTTTTCGCAACCTGGATACACAAGCAGGTATCGCAACTGCTGAACTGCTCGACTTTTTCGAGCGCTTTGATGAGGAAAAATACGGCACAGACGGTGGCCCGCTTCATGACCCCAACGTGATCGCCTACCTTCTCAAACCCGATCTTTATTCCGGCCGCTTTGTCAACGTCGAGATCGAGACCGAATCCGAACTGACAATGGGTATGACAGTCGTCGACTACTGGAAAGTCACCCGACGGTCACCAAATGCATTTTGGGTCACGGACCTTGATGCAGACGGGTTCTTTGAACTGATTCTGCACCGAATTGGAACGCTGTAGCCCCGACTGACTGCGTCGAGCCCTCGTTTGATCTTCGGCTTCCGGGAAGGTTTCCCTGCGCCCAAGCCGATATTTGGCACGCCATGGTGGTGAAGCTGTTTGAGAGTCGTGGTGGCGCCTGTCATCAGATCATTCTTCGCAGGGTGCGGTCGCGAACCCGAAAGTGATGTTTTAGAGCTCCGGCCAAAAACACCATTACGAAGTCAGGAAGTCTCTGATCTTGCTTTCGTATGCAAAAAGTCCGGGCAGACCGCCGGTATGTATCATGGTAACCGAGTCTGCAGCTGAAATGACTCCGCTTTCGACCAATGAGACAAGGCCCGCCATCATTCTTCCCGAATAGACAGGTTCGAGCACGAGCGCCTCCAGTCGGGCGGCCAGCTTCATCGCTTCTACGACCTGCTGGTTGAGCCGGCCGTATCCCGGCGCGAGCACCATGTCATGAACGTGCACATCATATGGATCAAATGCACTCGGTTTGCCCAGCAACTCTAAAAGTTCCAAGGAACGCTGTTGTATCCGAATTTGCTGTTGGGCGGCATCCCGTCTCACGCAAATTCCGTGAACGCGAACATTCCAGCCTATAGCGTGGGCACCGGCCAGAAATCCTGCATGAGTCAATCCACTGCCGCTGGGAATAATGACATGGTCAGGTTGGCGGCCCACTGCCTTTGCCTGGAGAAACGTTTCCAGGGCGCACAGAACATATCCCAGCCCGCCGATGGGCGGATGATCCAATCCCAGATGAATGACATAGGGCCGCTTACCCTGCTCAAGCAGTTTTGCGGCCAGGACATCCAGATTTGCGTCAGCCGCCGCTTCGTTTTCTCCTTCCGGAAAATAGTGAATCTCTGCCCCAAGCAGCCGGTCAAGTAAGACGTTACCTGAATTGTTGTAGTCGCTCTCCACGCTGGCGACCCGGTCTTCCAGCTGGACAATTGGTTGCCAACCTTGTTTGCGAGCTGCAGCAGCGCAAAGCCGAACGAAATTCGATTGTACGGCCCCAGTTATCAGAACCGTATCTGCGTTTTCCCGCTCAGCCAGACCAAAGTAATATTCAAGCTGGCGTACTTTATTTCCGCCCATTGCCAACGGCAGCGTATCATCTCGCTTTATGTTGAGATCAATGCCGAGATGCGCGCCGAGATGCGGGAGCGGTTCAAGATTCGTCTTGATCATGCCTAAGTCGGCGCGAGGATGCTTTTTCAGTTCAGGAACAAGACTCAGTTCAGCTTGAAACATCAGTTCCCTCGTCCGGCCCAATCCCATTTAGCATTCCCAGCTCTACAATAGATGACGCAGGATGTCTCGGTCTGCTGGTCCCGGCCATCTTTGCCGATCCAATCCGGCAACCGAACTTGTTGACTGTGATGATTCCTGCCCGTCGGCTCGGGTTGGTGTTGGGCCAAAAATCACTTGCGATCTCTCGACCCATTCGGGACATGGGACGTTGCAAACTCAGTCGGATGAAGGGGGTCCGATTTCACATTTGCCAGGTGAATTGCTTCCCGAACTTGATTAGCTGCCGCGAAGGCGTCGTAAGATTTCTACCGCATTAACTGTCTCGATAGTCTCGCTGAGAATCCACAAATGTCACGCCGGGTCCAATACGCGACGCTCTCTCATTCCATAAGACCTGTCTTCTATCGGGATGATGATTTTGCCGCCCCCGGCTATGTATCTTGATGCGATTTCGTCCGGAGCTTCGACCGACAGATGAAGTAGGCAAGGCGAGCCACCCGGCAGGGCCGGAACGAAGTCCTTCTCGCCACCGCCCCATACAAAGTCTGTGGCTCGCTCTGTTTCAAACGCCCACTGTGCGACCTGTTGGAAAAACATTATCGAGCGTTTTGTGCAGGCAGTGAACAGATCGTGTCAGACGATCCGGCCTGATCTGTCAGTCGGCATCCGGCTACCTCCTTTTGCTCTTGTGTTGGGTGATTTTGCGAACCATCTTGCCGAAAGCTTTGTCCTTGGCCCGGCGTTCAGCCAGGCTGGCAGAGTTGAAAGCCTCTTCCGCCATGAGTTTGCGCCAACGATCAATTCGTGCGGGGTCGATCTCACTGTTTTCAACCGCCTCCAAAACAGCGCAGCCGGGCTCTGTTTCGTGTCTGCAATCATTGAATCGGCATTGGGTCGAGAGATCGCGAATGTCCGAAAATACATCCTCAATGCCGGAAGCTGCATCTGTGAGCTGCAATTCGCGCATACCGGGAGTGTCCAGCACCAACCCGCCATTCCGCATCGGGTAAAGTTGCCGTCGCGTCGTGGTATGCCGTCCTTTGGCATCATCTTCGCGGATAGATTGAGTTGCAATTGACCGGGTGTCCAACAGGGCGTTGGCCAGTGTCGATTTGCCGACTCCGGATGACCCCAGGAATGCGACAGTTGCACCCGGTTTGCACCAGCTCACCAGCTTGGTCCCAGGCTCGTCACCTCTTGCATCCAGAGCGACGATCGCAATCCGATCGGAGATCGTCCCGGCCTTGTCGACATAAGGTTGGTGGGCAGAGGTCAGATCAGTCTTTGTGAGGACAATCACTGGTGTGATGTCTGCTTCAAAGGCCAGAACGACATAGCGTTCAAGGCGGGCAACGTTGAAGTCCTGATTGCAGGACGTAACGATAAAGGCGGTATCAATGTTGGCGCCAATCAGTTGCTCCTGGCGATCTGTTCCGGCCGCGCGTCGCTTGATCAGGCTCTTTCGTTCCAGAACCCGGCTGAATTTCGAATGTTCGCGATTGAGCAACAACCAGTCGCCGACGGTTACGTCAGGCAGGGGCGGTATTGTCTCGTCGATGTCTTCGCCGAGAACATGCAGAGCATTGCGATGCACTTCGACGACGCGAACGGGTGGCATTTCGGCCAGTTCATCTATGTCGGTTTGCTGGGAAAAAAACGGCTGCCAGCCCAGCGCCGCAAGGGGAGACAGGTGTTGTCTTGACCCTTCATCGCCCGGACTTAGCGGAAGAAACTGGAAATGGTCACGTTTCATCGTGGAACAACTTTCATGTCGTGAACGCGAGCCGATGCTCGAGCCCAATGGTAAGGAATGCTCAAATCGGCAAATCGCAACTACCCGCTGTCAGTCACTGGCGGCGCATATCAGTTGCTGTTTTTGCATCGGGAGGGCTGTTGCCTTCCCACCTTACCGGGACATAAAATCTCCATTTCGACAGGCAGCAGTTTAGTGTTTGGTCGGCGGTTGTTCAACCGCACACTGTCGAAGTCGGATGGCAAATTCCCTACGAGTCTGACTGATGAAGCCAGGTGAAGCCGGCCAGCCCATTGACCGTCAGGAGCTGCCCGTTGGTGTTCCTCTGCGGGTGTCACCGGTTTGTTCAGAACTCAGCATAACCATACCCGATGCGGGTGCCATCCGAGCACGCTTGAGCTTCCCACGGCACCAAATGCCTCACGGCCAGACAGGTACGCTGTCCAGCCCTGTGGTCTCTGGCAGGCCGCAGATCAGGTTCGCATTCTGCACTGCATGACCGGCCGCTCCTTTGCCAAGATTATCGACAACGCCCATCGCGATCACCAGGTTGCGCTCTGGATCAGCTGCATAACTGACGAATGCGAGGTTCGAGCCGGTAGCCCACTTAGTCTGCGGCGGCTTGTCGGTCACGCGGACAAATGCTCGCTCAGCGTAGAAGCTACGGGCCGCATCCAGGCACTGACTCGTGGTGGCGCGGCCGCGGCAATAGATGGTGACTAACACGCCGCGGGTCATTGGCACCAAATGTGGTGTGAATACCAGCCCGTCTGCTTTGCCGCTGCTCAACCGCTCAATTGTCCTGGTCATCTCCGGCATGTGAACGTGCTTGAGCAAACCGTAGGGAACCAGGTTCTCATTGCTCTCGGCGTAACCGAATTTGCTGTCGGAACTGCCCCGGCCTGCACCGGAGATTCCGGTCTTGGCGTCGATCACAATATTGCCAGGCTCGATGAGCTGGTTGACCAGCAGAGGAGCCAGCGCGCTCAGCGTTGCCGCAGGGAAGCAGCCGGGATTGGCAACCCGGATATTTCCCTCGATCTGGTCGGGCCATATGTCGGCCAGGCCGTAAGCCCAACCCTCGGCGTAGCGATGGTCGCCGCCGATGTCGACGATCTTCACATGGCTGGGCACGAGCGCCAACGCCTCTGCCGAGGTGCCCGTGGGCAGCGACACGAACAGCAAATCGAGCTTTGGCAGAGTCTCAGGGTCCCATTTCTCGATCACCAACTCACCCAGTTTAGCCGGCAGGCCGGGGAAGCGGTCAGCCAACCGGCTGCCGGCGCTACCGGCTCCAGCGGCGTAGATCAGCTCGAAATCAGGATGACTTGCGACCAGTCGCATCGACTCACCGCCGCCAAATCCGCTGATCCCGACGATGCCCACCCGTATGCTCATAATTGTATCCCAACGCTGCAATGAGCGAACAGGTTTATCGGGCATGGACTCCTGGAACAAGCACAGTTGTTCCAACGACCAGCACCGCCTCCCTGGAAGCGTGAGCTAAAGTGTCCGGCACAGACAACCATGTTGGTTCTAATGAGACATCAGGACTGGAACATCCATTTTGCGCAGAATGTATCTGGTGGCTCCGCCAAAAACCATCTCCCTGAACCTTGAGCGCCCGTAGCAACCCATTATCAGCAGATCGCAGTTCAGATTGTGCACTTCTTCAAGCAAACCAGGGCCAGCTTCTTTTCCCCTCAAAAGCCGGTAAGTCGCATCAACACCGTGATCTGACAGGGCAGAACACACCGCCTGCAACTCCCGGTCATTCGCGCCTCCTTCGTCCACCGCGACGACGTGAGTGGAGCTGGCATGTTTCATGATCGGAAGGGAATCGAAGAACGCTCTCGTTGCCTCCCGAGCAGGTTTCCAGGCCAGCAGAACATTTTCACCAACAGTCGGGATTTTGGCAGCAGTCGGAACAACGATCACCGGCCGCCCAGATGTTAAGGTCAGTTCTGACCCGATGTCCGCCGTGGCATCCAGCGGATAGTCTTCCTGATGCGGCACGACAATCAGATCTGCGGTCAATGCATGTTCCAACACATGCTCGGCCATTGTGCCGGTTTGGGTATCTATCAATATCCATTCGGTGCGATCACTTATGTCTGTGGTCTCATCATCGAATTTCCGGGTCAGCGTCTCTGCTTGCTGTTTTCTAATCTCTTGTTCAGCGCGCAGAAAGTCATTGGGAATTGGATAACGCGGAACGCTGGATGCCAGAATAACCGGGATGACGTGAATTCCAATCAGTCTGGCCTGGTGGAACTCCGCTAGTTTTCTGGCGACCCGGAGCACGTTGTCTGCGCCTTCGGTTGATGGCAGATACGCAAGAATGCACTTCAGTGTCATGGTTTCCCGTAAGATTGAGGCCGCCGTTCCATCCAGCAAAGGGAGTTTTTGATCGCATTTCTTTGATCTGAATCAATTACAACGGCCATGTTCAACGAGATCAGTTACGGTGCATTTCAGCCACCAAATCCGGGTGCCGGAACTTGCTGATTGCCGAGCAGCCTGCCCATTGGTTCGGGCCAAGTCGATCTGTTCTCAATTGCAGCTGAAGTGGCGGCAGATTGAACATGACTAGCCGCTGCGGAGGCGTCGGGAGATTTCCTCTTCATCAACCGTCTCGATTGTTTTGCTGAGAATCCATAAATGTCCGGCCGGATCGGATACGCGTCCCTCTCTCTTTCCATAAGGCCTGTCTTCGATCGGGATTATGATTTCGCCGCCCTCGACAACGAATTTTGATGCAATCTCGTCTGGAGCTTCGACCGACAGATGAAGCAGGCAGGGCGAACCACCCAGGCTTAACGGGTCGTGTAAGCCCCAAGCCTTCACCGATTGAGCCATGGACAGTACTGCCTCACCGACCGAAAAAGCGGCATGGACCATGCGCTTTTCCTGGTCAACGAAGCGCTCGATTAACACGGCTCCCAAAACCTTGCGATAAAACTCCAATGTGTTGTCTGGTTCCGCCACGATCAATCTCGGGTATAAATTTGTGTGGGTGGGCATAGTCGTCCTCGGTTTCGTTGACTTTGTCCTCCATCTTAGGCCGACGTATTTTTCCGGGTCTTGAACATTTTATCCGTCCGAAACTCTCCATGGTTGGGCTGCCGTGCGATGGGCTTATGGGCGCCCGGGCTCGTTCCAGCGAGCTGGCGAAACTCTCTGGAGCAGTGAGCCTGATCGGAGTAGCCGTTTTCCTGAGCAAGGCCAGCCAGCGAAGACCTTTCCTCGAACCCGGAAAGGCTGGCGGAAAGGCGCAGAATTCTCGCAAAGAGTTTCGGGCGCACACCGATACGGCGATCGAACAATTCATGCAGTTTTCTCTGAGACAGACCTAAGCCTTTCTGAATGTCCTGTATTCGCAGATCATTTTGAATACCGGTCAGCACTTGTTCGAGAAGAGCGTCTTCCTCCGGTCGGGGAACCAAATGATCAATCAGAAAGGACTCCAGGATTTCACATTGCCTGCCGGCATCAACTGTCGCGGAGAGAGAGGCATGCAACTCTGTGGAAACACTGCCCCATATTTCGCGTGCGTCAGTCACGCAGTCGCAAAAGTGGACTGCCTCCCGATCCGTAAACACGCTCAGTCCACCCGGCTCGAACTCAACGCCGCAGATTTTTCGCTTCAACTCTGCGTCAATGACAAACCGCCGTGTCAATACGCCCTGCAGAGCAACGGGTCCGGCGGAAGACAATACGGTGCCGGCCTCGCTCATGAGAGACATTTTCGTTTTGTGAAGATTTACCAGAAGCTGTGGGCGAATCCGCGGCAAGACCGCTTCCACACGATGCTTTGGGCTGTCTGCATAGCACCAGATCGATTTTACGAAGGGAGCAAGTTTTGAAGATGCAGGTCGCGTGCTGTAGATCATTCCGGTCTGGTTCAAATGGTTACCTTGGTTTCTATTCTTAGCATACGAATGCCGGTAGCACCCACGCCACAGATGGGTGTGGTCCGATGTAGCCAAAGCGAACGGACTGGACGCTGAATGGTGCGTCGGGCTGTCGTTGTTGCAACAGGTTAGGAGCGACGCGCTTCGAACAGATCGCCCGGCTGACAGTCGAGCGCGTCGCAAATCCTGGCAAGCGTTTCAAAACGAACGCCTCTGGCCTTTCCGGATTTCAGGCGGCTCAAATTTTGCTCCGTTATGCCAACGTGCTCAGCGAGTTCGCGCGACTTCATTTTGCGCTGCGCCAGAACGACATCAAGGTTGACGATAATTTCCATTAGACAAACTCGCTGTTTTCCCGGTCGATCACGATGCCCTGTCGCATCACCCAACCGAAAAGGAAAAGGATAGTGGCCATGATAAGCGTTTTGATGTCTGAAGGATCATAGCCCCAATGGATACCCAATGGTTCAGAGTTCGAACGGGTCAATAGCCAGGAGTCGATTGAGTGAAAAATCTGGTCGGCGATCATCGCAATCGCGAGGATCAATCCGAGTCGGCTGACATATGCCGCAGTTTTCGGATGATAAATTTTGCCCCTGCGGACGTTGTTCAGCAATTGCAGGGCCGCCAGAAAGGCGAGGGTCGACAGCAGAATGACCGTGCTCCAAACCGTGAAATATCCAATGCGTGGGCCCATTTCCACGACGGTATTGGGATCGACGAGATGGTGCGTGTTCCACATGCGGGGTTCCCAGAAAGAAAAGTTGAGCGCCCGGTTCAGTGAGGTGATCAGGTAGCGGATCATCTCGGCGGCCACCACAATCATCAGTATAAGTGCGCCGGTTTGCACGCGCATGAAGTTTCGGCCTGTGGTCATCAGATGATGTCCTCATTTTCATTTTGTTTGAATGCTGCGATCTCAAGAACATGACCCAGTAGAAACAATCCCAACCCGCAAAGAAGCACTCCCATTTCACCGCTTTCAAAATGGAATTGAATGGCGCGCCTCGGCAGCTCCGTATTCCATGATGTTAACCACCAGGCGTCAAAGGCGAACGCAATGAGAGCGAAAACCGCAGCGAGCGCAGCCGAACCGCCAAGCCATTTCAACACGCGAATAGTGGTGTGTTCGAAAAGTACCTCGCGTTGAAAGAGCCAAACCAGATAAATTGCCAGGAGGATCATAATCTGGGTCGCTACCATGGTTGGTACCCAGAGGCCGAATTGAGCGAGCCGCCCCCAGAAAGGAACGAGCGCTGCATCATCCACCATCCAATGGGACTGCCAGGAAGCGGCACCCGAAAAAGCAAATGGAACGAAGGTCGTCAGCAATTTGTAAGGGTAGTAAGCCGCAAATACGACCAGGCCCAATAACGTGGCGCGTGCCACCTGAATGAGTGAACGAGGCATGTTCTCCGTTCCAAAACTTGCCGTTTTATTTTCATTACTTGTCATAAAACAATATGTCAATGATGAAAACGGTTGCCCGACCAGCATCACGAACAGCCGCAATGGATGACAGCTGTCCGGCAAAAACACATTTATCGGTAACGATTGTCGGCCCGCGGGTGTCTCGGGACCTATTGGTTCAACCTGAGACTGTGCATTGACCCCGCGGGTTCGCATGACCAGCCACAATGCAGGCCTTCCCCATGGAGATATTGAGCCGGACCTTTCCGGGAATTCTCGCGTCCTGGAGAGCGGCAATCAGGACAGGACCTAGTTGAAGCTGCGTTTGATGCCGCTCTGCTCCATTCTTCGATAAAGAGTACTGCGTGCAATGCCGAGCTGTTTGGCCGTCAGAGTCAGATTGCCGTTGTTTTCTTCAATCGCCTTTTTGATCGCAAGGGTTTGCAAGTTCGCCAGGTCGGGGGGCAAGCCGGGCAATCGAGTCAAATGTTGCTCGTCTCCCGAATCCTCGTGGCCTTCCAAATCAAGGCCTGAATTTTTGAGGTCGGCTTGTCGGACAAGTCGGTCCTGGGAGGTGAGATGCAGGTTCTCGACAAAATTGCGCAACTCGCGAACATTTCCGGGCCAGGAATAGTGAGAAAGCGCCTCCAGCGTTTCATCTGTAAATTGCAGCAGATCTTCGTCGTACTCGCTCGCGAACAATCTGTTGAAATGGTCGATCAGTATTGAAAAATCGTCGCCACGCTCCCGCAATGGTGGGATTGAGATTCTTATCCCGCCAATCCGGTAGTAGAGATCTCTTCGAAAGGTTCCGGCGTCAACTTCATCAAGCAGGTTCCGGTTGGTGAGAGCCACCAGGCGAACGTCGGCAGGTCGAGGCTTGCTGTCACCAAGCCGGTATATCACTTTTTCCTCCAGTGCACGAAGCAGGAAGGGCTGCACATCCAGTGGCATTTCACCGATTTCATCAAGGCACAAAATGCCGCCGCTGGCTTCTTCGAATTTCCCCTTTTTCCCTTCACGCAAGGCTCCTGTGAACGCTCCGGGAACGTGACCGAACAGTTCCCCGCCAAACAGATCCTTGGTAATGGCGCCACAGTTTACTGTGACAAAGGGAACGTTCTTGTCGGCGGCAGTGTGAGCATAAAACAGCTGTCCAAAGAGTTCCTTTCCAACTCCGGTCTCGCCATCGATCAAAACCGATCCCTTACCGGCCGCGATGCGTCCAACCTTGTCAATAACTTGTCGGAATTTCTCGGATGTCCCCAAAATGAGCGGCCAGGCTATGCCGTTGTCAGCGACAGGATTCGGCTTCGAAAACGACGCTGGCAGCGAAACTGGTACTACGGGAGAACGTTTTCGACCTTCAAACACCACTGCGGTGCCACACAGTTTGTTGTCGTATCGCAAAGGCTGTATTTTTTCCGGGCTATAGCCAACCGACAATGAGTTCGCGATATCGGCTTCGGTCATGTTGGTTTTCGCAGCGTATAAATAGTCACCCGCCTTGATCTGCCGTTTGGGTTTTCCATCAATCGCCAGTCTCGGCGCGTTTTTGTGAAAAACAACCCGACCATTTCGGTCGAGCACGACAAGTCCGTCATCGTCACGGGTGGTTGGAGTATTGTTGAAACAGGCCTCCATCAACTGTAACCGCTCATCATTGCCTCGCTGGTGCAGAACCTGTTCGATCTGCCGTGCAGCAATGACCGGTACGGTCATATTGTGGCGCTGAAAGATTTCTGTCGGGCCTGACAAATCCACCACGCCGGCTGTGCTGCCATCGAAGGGGTCGAATATCGGAGCCGCGATACAGGTCCACGCCTTGACGTCCTGACAATAATGTTCTGCTGCGTGAATGAGTACAGGCTTGCCGGTGCGCAATGCGGTGCCGATGCCATTTGTACCAGCTACTTTCTCATTCCAGCCTCCTCCCACTTCGAGATGGATATCCCTGCCGGATTCCAACGTACGGGAACTGCCGAAGCTTTCGAGAATTACCCCATCCCGATCGGTCAGGAGTACCATTGCCGGTGTGCCCTCCAGAAGATGTCTCAACATCAGGAGAGAACCTGTCGATGCCTGTAACAGATCCTGATTTTTCTCGTTGAGTTGATGCAGATATTCAGGGTCATTGCACAATGTGGCTCCGGTGCCACGTGCATCCACTCCCCGGGATTTGCACCTCGCCCAGGAATCTCTGACCAGCGACCGAACGCAGGAGAAGGTTTGTTCGTCGCCACCTGTCAGAAACGACTCCCAGGCTGTCATCACCTGGCGTTCGTCGTAACGAAACAATGCGGGAGTTTGAGCCGTCCCGCTTCGGGCGCCTGTCTGAACCATTTCGACACCAATCCGCGCGTCCAATTTTCGATAAATACTCTCCCCGAGCTCGCGCTCGCATTTACCGTTGAATGAAACCCGCTAGGGTTTAGTAATTATCCCAGCCTCAGAACCTCGTGTATTTCAGCCGCAAGGCTTTCTTCGGAGAAATCCTCGTTGATGGTTTTGTGATCAAGTTTTGCCAGTTTACGTGAGAGTTTGTCGTCCATCGGCGAATAGAATTTGTTTCGCTTGGTCGCCAAAATAAACTTCTGATCGTTCTCGTGAGTTCGTATTTCGCCCAGGAAATGCAATTGTTTGTTGGAATCACCATCAACAACCACAACCCTGCCATTCAGACTGACGCGGACATAGGCAGCACGGGTTGGGGCAACCACGTTGTTCCTGGCTCCGACTACATGTCGGCGAACAAATTGCTCCGGCTCCGGTGGGTTGGGTGGTTGCCGCATCGCAGAGTAGGCTCCGCCAGAAAACTGATTGGCAAGAGCTTCAATCGTTGAGCGATTTTCCTTGATAATTCGCTTTGCTGCAACGTCTTCGCGGCGCGGCCCGTCCTTCTTTGATATGATATGTATCAATTTTAGACCTCCCGGCTTCATGTAGTTATTTGGTGAACTGGTATTGATTTCCAATGTTGGGCGAGTAATCAAGTCCGGCCATTTTTTGACGATTCTTTGTCTATATTAAGGCTGAGTGTCAGATTGGCAGTAACGAAAGCTATGGGACCAAAACTCCACGTCCGGCAAACCGCCTGTTTTTGAAATCGTCTATCGCTTCATTGATGTTGGCAAGCTTGTATTCGCTGTAGTGCATCTTCACCTTGCCGTCGGCATGCAGTTCCATGAGCTCAACCAATTCAGTGAAGTTGCCTACCAGGCTGCCACCGATATTGATCTCCTGGATCACCAGGTGGACGGTTGGCACCTCGACCTTACCTCCGTAGCCGATCACAAACATCTGCCCGCCCTGACGGACCATTTGCCAACAGACATTCTCCACACCAAGCTCGCCTACGAAGTCGATGACAACCTGCGCGCCACCGCCGGTGATCTCCTCCACCTGTTCAACAACATCCGGTCCACCGTCGAGGACGAAGTCGGCGCCGAGTTCCTTTGCGAGTTTTTGTGCTGCCGGCTCGCGATCAATGGCGATCGTACGGCAACCTGAAATGGCCTGCAGTGACTGGAGTGCTATATGGCCGAGGCCACCGATGCCTACCATAACGCAATAGGCACCGGGACGCAGTAATTCTGCGGCACGTTTGGCAGCCCGATAGGCGGTGATGCCCGCGTCAGCCATCGGCGCAACCTCCAACGGTGTCACGTTCGGGTTGAGCTTGATGAGTGCCCGTTCGTTGGTAATGAAATAGTCGGCAAATCCACCATCCAGACCGAGTCCGGGAAACAGGGAATCGGTGCAGTGCATATCTTCGCCATACCGGCAATTCAGGCAAATGCCGCAAGAGCGGTGAGGATGGCATATGACTGTATCACCGGGTTTTACCGATGTTACCCCGCTGCCAACATCTTCAACCCAACCGGCATTTTCATGCCCCATGACATAGGGCAGCAGCGAACCCTCGGTGTCCATGATGTCCTTCCACACACCCTCAATGATATGCAGGTCGGTGCGGCACAATCCCGCCGCACCAACTTTGACAATAACTTCGTCGGGCCTGTTAATCGTCGGCGGCTTCACATCCTCCAGCTTGAGTTGCACATTCATCTCAGGGTCATAATCGTAGAGTCTTGCTGCCCACATGGGATGCTCCCTTTTACTTGAGTGTTTACACTTGGTCCTCTAAGCGCGCCCCAGATTCTCGGAGCCACCGCCGAGCGCGGGACCGGCCGTAGGGTCCTCGTCCTCACCAAGATCACCAATCAGTGTTTCGGTGGTGAGAATGAGTGTTGCAACGGAAGCTGCATTCTTGAGGGCGCTGTAGGTCACCCGAACCGGATCGACGATGCCGGCGTCAAACATATTGACGAACTTGCCCGTTGCGGCGTTGTAGCCATGGCCGCTGTTGGTGCGCTTCACCTCTGCAACGATTTTCTCCGACTCTCTGCCGGCGTTGTTCGCAATCCGCGTGAGGGGTTGAGAAAGTGTTTCCCGGACGATCTCTATGCCCCTTGCAACGTCGCCTTTGGCCGACGCAGCGATCTTGTCGAGCGCTTTCTCGCAATGGATCAATGCTGAGCCACCACCCGAAACAACGCCTTCATCGGCGGCGGCGCGCACGGCGCTCAGGGCATCATCAATCAATTGTATTGTGCGTTTTTGCTCGACCGGAGTGACACCTCCGGCATAGATGATGGCGGTGCCTCCTGAAAGTTTCGCCAGCCGCTCCTGCAATTTGTCCTGCTCGATGTTGGGCGGGGCCAACTCATACTGGCGCTGAACCTGTTTGCGTCGCGCAGCGATCTCCTTGGCTTTGCCTTTGCCACGTATAATGACCGTTTCGCTGGCCGATATCCGGACCTGATCGCAGCGGCCCAGATCTTTGACTGTGATGTCTTCAAGGCGCTTGCCGAGATCGCGGGCAAGCACCTTGCCGCCAAGGAGGATCCCAAGATCATCCAGCATGGCGGTACGCCACTGACCGTATTCAGGTGGATGAACGACAGCATATTTGCCTGCACCACCGGCTTCGAGCAGCATGACAACAACTTCGGGAGCCACTTCCTCCGCAATGATCAGCAGTGGCTTTTGGTTCTTGTCGGCAATAGCGCGAACGGTATCGAGTTGGCCGGGCGTTTTGATTTTCTGATCTGTGATCAAAATGTAGGGCTCATCGAGCACAGCGAGCATCTGCTCGACGTCTGTCACCATGTGGTGGGAAATATATCCTCGCTCAAACGACATGCCTTCGACAATGTTCAGCACGGTGTCGGTGGTGACACCGTAATCCGTAGTGATTACCCCTTCCGCGCCGATTGTATTGAAAGCCTTGGCAACAATTGCGCCGAGTTTCGCATCTGTGGCGGCAATTTCTGCCACCCGCTCCAGCACTTTCTTGTCCTTTACCTGCCTGGCCGATGACTTCAGTTTTTCGACAAGCGCCGCGACAGCAAGATCAATACCTCTGCACAGATCAACCGGTCTGCCGCCATCATCGAGCGCTTCCACACCCTTCTGAATCAGAGAGTTTGCGAGTACGATGGCGGTCGTCGTTCCGTCACCGGCAACCTCATTGGTCTGCATCGATACTTCCCGCACGACCTGTGCCCCCATATTTTCAAACCGGTCGAACAACTCGATTTCTGCCGCGATGCTGACCCCATCGCGAGAAATAATCGGGGTTCCGATCGGTCGATCGATCATGGCGTTCATGCCTTTGGGGCCGAGTGTTGGCTCGACGGCAGCTGCTAGTTTTCCGACACCGGCAGCAAGCGCGCGGCGCGCCTTTGAATTATGTAGAAGCAATTTGGACATCGTTTCCTCCCGGTGGTCCTTTGCGGATCAATGTATGTGTGCCTGCCAGGCACTGACCTGAGCCAACGCCTGGCAGGGCATTCTCGATTCAGACAGGGACGGCGTCTTTTCCCGCGTTGCGGGGCGGAACCCTGTCCAAGATGAAATCGACGAGCGTGGGCTCGTCGTCGTCCGGTTTGAGCTCCTTGTAACGGGTGTTGAGGAGGCCACGGCAAAGTGCGCCGCTGAACTCCATGTTGATTCTGACAGCACGCAGGGTTGCAAGATATCCGTCCAGTCCCTGGGCTGTCAGAGCGCCGCCGCCATAGCTGCAAAATGCCAGGTCCCCAGGACTGTTTGCCAGTTCCAGTTCACCTATGATGTCGCGATACCGTCGTTGCTGACGGGCTTCTTCCTGATCGCTGAATCGCACCCGATCGTAGTGTTGAAGAGTCATCTTCACGATATCGTCGTCGCTGTAGCTCATTCGCCTCAAACCGAGCAGCATCACCTCCTGGCGTCGCTGGAACGCCTTTTGACGAAACTTCTCGCGGATTTCGTCCAGCCCCTGATCGGGAGCCAGGTCAGCAAATATCTCCCGAAACGAGCGACCGTCGTTGACGCCGACATTCACCTGTTCCTCGAACATATGATCTTTGAGGGTCACCCGAGCCCGGGAAACCCAGTCGAGCTTCTCCACCTGGTGACGCATGTCGGTCGCCATGAGAAAGGCAAAGTTTGCTGAACACCAATATGTCGGCAGGCGAAAGCAGATGCCGACGGTACCGTTTTCGTCAACTTCCAGGCCTTCAATGAAACCCATGTCAGTAACCGGCTCGTCAAGCTCGGGGTCGCATACGGTTTCTAATTGTCGCCAGACTTCAGCAACTTTTGGATTTTCCAGGTCAACTTCTGACCTGCGCTGCTGCAATGCGATGGTCATGCTCATTCTGCCGCGACAAGAACCGGCGACGATTCCAGCTTGGCTTTGCGATCTTCCACATCAATGTTGTAAAGCGCTGCAGCATTGAGACCGAGAATCTTTTCTTTGATTTCCGGTGTCAGATCCACGCCGGTACGCTGCTTAATCTCCTCTGGCAACTCAAATGCCCAGAATTTCTCTACGAGCCAGCGCGGCGTCCAGATTGCGTAGTCGGAGCCAAACAGAATGTTGTCTTCCCCAACCCAGAACAACAGTTCCGAAATCATCTCGGCAAAGTAGTAAGGCCGCGAATGAATGAACGGCAGCACGACGGCAAGACCGCCATAGACATTGTTTTCCTGAACAGCGATCCAACAGAAGTCGTCAATACGTGGTTGACCGCAATGCTCGACAATCCAGTTCAGATTCTGGAAGTCAGTGGCCGCGTGATCAACATCGTGGACGTCAAAGGCGTCTTTGTTCAGCGGAATGATTGTCGGGCCTTTGTGGACATGCATGTTTTTGATTCCGAGCTTGTCACAAAGCTCAAAGCACTTGTATGCGGCCGGATCGTTCAGAGCCCACCCTTTGGATTTTCCGTTCCATTCGGCGGTGTAGAGTTTAAGCCCCTGAATATCGAAGTTTTCCTTCATGTAGTGGATATATTCGAGTGTCTTGTTTCCATCTCTGGGGTCAATGGACCCGTTGACGATAAACCGGTCTGGGTACTTTGCAGCCATGTGCGAGGACCGCTCGATACTGCTGAACCCGTTTTTGTAGAAGTCTTTCAGATAGGTGGATTGAATAATCGCCACGTCGTCGGGACCATCGACAAACAAATCATGATAAAGCTGGTCCTCCGTGTATTTCTCGAATCTGGATTTTTCCCAGAGCTGCTCAGGTGGACTGAGCGCGTTGTGATAGGCGTAGAAGCATTCGATGAACTGTTTGCCCTGAAGGTTCGTCTGGTTTTCCGGACTGCCATCCCAAAAGTGGGTGTGGCCATCGACGATGAATATCTCTTTTCCTTCTGGTGTCTTGTACATGACTTGGATCCTCCCTGATGTTTCCTCATGGTTTGCAATCGCGACCCCCAGGGACACGCCCGTGTCTGCCTGCGCAGCAGGCAAGACCCGGATCTGTCCCTGCAGGTCTCCGAAACTGCCTATTCGATATATTTTCGCATCGCCTCCATATCGCCGAAGAGGATGACCGTGTCGTCATCAACGCGCACCATCCGTCCGTAGTGGGTCGACGTGTTGACCTCGAACATCGCCGCGTCCATCTCCTTGCCCAAAAACTCGGATATTTCGCTCATTTTGAACACGAGCTCACCTTCGCCATCGATCCGTATCAATGCAGGCTGATAGGTCACCGTGACTTCGGGATCCTGATCTTTGTATTCCGCGATGGCACGGGCTTCGACGGAATCGTTCATGGTCACGCCGCACTGGTGCGAAATGGTATCCTTGAACTCGATATGACTCATGTCCTTGAAAATGTTTTCGTGTGAAGCGTCTCTTGCTACTGTCGACATGGTGTTTTCCCTATTGTTGAAACTGGATGTTAAAGGCCGAGTTCGCCCTTGATCTTCTCGTAACGCTCCACTGACTGGGCCTGAGCATCGGAGAATGAAATCGGCTTGGAGTGCGGTTGCGACCAGATCGGCTGCAATCCCGTTGCGGCCTTCTTGGCAAGGGCGCTGTATTTTTTGATCCAGCCGGCGAACAGTTTCTTGTTGTGAGCTGCGTGTTTTTCGTCCGTTATCAGCAGGTGAAACAGATCAATTGAATTGGCGAGGTTGCGTTCGTAATCGGCCTCGGCTGCGGAGATCACCGGGGGCGTAACCGAGTCCCCGTTTGCTGCGGCAACCTGAACCATGAAGCCGGAGCGGAACAGCTCACCGACGAGCGGCTCAAAGACCATGTTGATTGCGAAATACTGTTCCAGATAGTCTTCCGCGCCCATAATGCTCTCGACAAATTCGCGCGTTCCCTGCCAGGCCGGATCGGTGAGCCAGGTCTCTTTGCCCAAATCGTCATTCCAGCCGTCGATATCGAGACCGATTTCGGCGAGGTAGAGTGTGATGTCCTGAGAAAGGCGCAACTTGTAGGAGGAGTTGGTCAACGTGGCGTTGTTGATCATCTGGGTGTAGCCGTAGCGTTGCGCCTGCATAAGTGACGTCCCAAGACCAAACTCGGCGTGCTTCCAGGCGCCAAGGTGGGCCTGCAGAATCTTGGTCCATGCTTTGTCGAATTTTTTGTGCACACCAAATTTGCGCGCGTTTGCAATGACACCCTGAATCAGACTCTCGATTTTTGACTGGCGCTGGTAATGCGTCCGTTCCCACTCCTGATCGGGAGCGCGAAAGGCATGCCAGTTTGAGCTCTGCGCCTTTGTCGCGCTCTTGTCGTAGGCGCCTTCTCCATTTGGAAATTGAATGATCCAGCCCTGAGTCAGATATCGCTCGGGGTCCGGCTGCACATCAACCGTCATATCCTCATAGTGCGATGCACGTTTTCCGCGCGGTTCGAAATACCGATACTTACGGCTGTCTGAATCGGCAAAGGTAGCTGCACCTGCGGCACCGGATCCGACTGAACTTGATGTTGCTGGCATTTTCTTCTCCCTGTTTGGTTTCTGGAACGATGGTTCTGGATGAAATTGGATAAGGTGTTTGATGGTCTAGAGGGTGAGTTGCATCTCCGGGGTCGCGGTTTCGTTTGCCGGGGTGAACCTGTCAAAAAAGGTCCGGTCCGCATCGAAGTCATTCATGAACAATACCGGCATCAGAGCATCAATCATTGGTGGAGGGCCGCACGCATAGACGTCGCCTTCCCCGTCGAGATCGAGCCGCTTCAAATGGCTGTCTACGGCCTCATGAACGAACCCTTTTTCTCCCTCCCAACTGGCATCATCACCGGCTTCTGAAAGCACCGGAATGAAGGTCAGGCTGGGATTATTCGCAGTCAGTTCGCGGATTTCCTTCAGGTAGAAAAGATCGTCCTGGGTGCGGGCACCGTAAAAGAAGTAAACTTCTCTATCTTCTCCGCTGGCCAGGTGATCGTTTAGGATAGACCAGACCGGCGACATGCCCGAGCCGGCGCCGACCAGCACGATTGGACCCTGTCTGTCCTCTCGCCTGAAGCAGGTTCCGAACGGTCCTTTGACTTTGACTGATGCGCCGACTTCGATTCCGCCGTCGTCGAGTTCGTTGGAGAACTTTCCGTCGGGATATTTTTTGATGATGAAGATGGTTTCCTGGGCTTCGAGCGGCGAATTTGCCATGGAAAACGAGCGCGTAATCGTCTCCCCTTTCGTGGTTGTGACGGTGATGTCGACATATTGTCCGGCCCAGAATTTGAGGGGGCTGTTCAAGGTGATTCCGACCTGGCGAATGTCGCCAGTTAGTTTCTCGATCGCGGTGATCGTGCCGGTAAATTCCTTCACGGCGATGGATTTGGAGAGAAGCTCCTCGTCGTAATTGAGCAGCTCAATTTCCGCATCGCTCTCCACAAGTGTCCGGCATAGAAGGATGTGGTCGGTGTCGCGTTCTGATTCACTGAGAGCAAAGGTTGAGTATTTTTTGAGCTCGACCTCTCCGTCCAGCAAAATGGATTTGCACGCAGAACACTGGCCCTCCTTGCAGCCATGCGGCAGCGAAATTCCCTGCCGGAACGCGGCATCAAGCACGGTCTCGCCGTCGTCGACTTCGAACGCGACGTCGACTGGCACCAAAGTGACTGTGTAAGTCTCAGTCATTTTGAAACGTCTCCCGGATGATACACTTTTTGATTTCAGTTTCGGTGTGGAAACCGGCGGTCAACCGCCGGTCTCCGCGTTGTTGGGCCGTTGGATCAATTGCAGGGATTGATCTCAAAACCGGCCTGATAGTCGGCAATGTGCTGTTTGCGATCTTCTGGAGACATCTCGCGAAGCAACGTCAGCGGTGACATCAGGGTGTGACCGCGAACGTCGTCGAGGGTCCACATTTCCTTGTCGTCAAAGCGCAGATGCGGTTGCGGGATGAGGGTCTTGCCGTCAGAGCGCACGAAGTTCAGATCAACGATGGCATCGGCCAGGTCGACGCCGTGGTACATCGTTTCCCACTCACGCTTACCGCTGAACTTGCCCATGGCCGGTGTCGGACGGCCCTGGTATTCATCAGCGAACGCTTCAACAGCTGTCCAACGGTCGTTCTCGTGGGCGAAGGTATGCAACTGACCATCGATCTCATCGACCACCATGTCCTCGCGAATGAGGCATGGAACGAGGCAACTCCAGCAACGGTGCGGATAAACGTATCCGACCTCTTCGTTGAACGTGACGACCTTGCTGCCTTTGTGGCTGAGCTTTTCGTACCACTTCCAGAATTCGCCAAACTTGGCGTACCAGCCCGGATACTTGTGCTCGAACCACTCGAAGTCTTTCTCGGTCTGAGCCTCAATGCGCCAGAAATTGACGGGCCAGCCGACGGCGAAGAATTGCGCAACGGTATGCACATACATCTTCTCAGTGATCCGCTTCCAGGCTTCATGTACGTCATCGTGGTGAATTTTGACGCCGTACTTCTCCAGCGGAAGCATGTAGGTGCGGTAATAGTCTTCGAAGATCCAGCGGTGCCACATTTCTGCGTAGGATTCTTTGTCCTTGTCGCGGTTGGTGGTGCCGTATTCGATGAAGGTTCCAATTGCCGCATCCACGATCGCATGGTTCTGCCAGAACGCATATTTCATATCACGCTCCAGAAGCTGGTAATTGTCCGGCTCCTTCAGCATGGACATGAGCATGGAGTGCCCGTTGCCGATGTGACGACTTTCATCTGATTGCACCGACAGAAAGACGGTCGGAAGAGCGTAATCACCATTGCGTGCCGCTTCGGATGGCATGGCGACGAACAACGTGTTCGTAAATGCTGTCTCGGCAACAATCGTCAGATAGATGCTTGCCGCAGTGATCGCATCGCCGGTCAGGAATCCCTCGCCGAACTGTCGGCCGATGGTCGTGGCGTAGCACTTGCCGAAGGCCTCTTCGGTAATATCAAATCCAGCGGGATCGATGTAATTCTCCATGTACCATTTTTTCAGGTTCATCTGGATCGTGGAGTGTCTGAACTCATCGACCATTTGCATGGTGAATCCGGTCCTCAACTCCTCACCTGGCGTGAGGCGGGCAACCATTGCCATGGATCGTGCGGCAGAAATTTCGGGGAATGGAATGATTGCAAGGAAAAGCTTCATCCACTCGATCCAGCGTGGCTCAACGTTGCGGAACATGTCTCCGCGCAGGGCGGCGTCCAGCGCTCCATAGACGCGGTTGTCCTTCTCTTCCTCCATCGGAAAATAGGAGCGAAGAACCTGTTTCATCGGGTCTTTGGGAATTTTCTTGATCTTGTAGTCGGTCGGATAGGTCATCGCTTCCTGAACGTAGGAAGGGTTCCAACCCAGGTCAGCGATCTTCGCAGCGGCTTCGCCTACTGAGATGCCTCGCTGATTTTTTATCTTGTTCAGAGTTAGTGTGTCGGCCATTGCCAATTTCTCCTCTAATGTTTTCCAACTTGCTTCGCCTGCGCATCAGCGCAATTCGTACGTCGACCGGCCTGGATGCAGATCGGGTTGCTTGGCAAAGATTAGAGATTTGGCGAACCTGTCGTTGAGACTGGTTGTGGAACCACAGAGCAAAACAGAATGATCATCAGGCGAGCCGACGATCTGTTTCCTGGCTCAGCGAATCGAACGACCTTCGCACTTCCTCCCGTTCTTCGTTCTTTTTGATGCAGCTTCATCGGCCGCATCTTTTGATTAACCATAACGATGCAAGGGGTGTGCCAGTTTGTCCCAGGCACGATTTCAAGACTTATCCGTCCGACAAGCCTGCATGACCGTCCGAATTTCGGACATTTGTATCGAAACAAGTGTTCGAACGGCGTTGCCGTAACGTTACAAATCTTGCGGTAGGATTGGTTCGATAGCGGCTGCAAATTGACGACCAGGCCAGGAGGCAACGGAACCCCAAAATCCGTGGGCGCTCACGACAGATTTTGGCACTCAAAAATTCATCGAAAAAATTTTTCCTATTGCGTCTTTTGCGAAAGGGATCATTTTACATCCACCTCAAGGTGGTGGTTTGAACAGCCACAGGTTGAGTGCAAAACGGTTGTTATCCGAGTTGGCAAAGAGTTGTTTCGAGCCGCATACCATGTTGAAATATAAGGCCTATTTCAACTGTCAACAAACCAAGGAAAATGCGCGGTGTAGCCAGATGCCCCCCAAAAACGATCCCATGTCTCTACGCTCCGGTAAGGCCGGTATTGCCGAAAAAATTGTCGGCAACGCGGATCGTGACGTGGTCTTTTCAGTCAGAATTTTGGGCGAAAGCAGAGATAATCTAAAACAACATTTTCATGATTTTATTCGCGCTGAGCTCGAAGAAAGAGACATCAATTTTGGCGATCATCCGTTGCTGTTGCCGTTCATCGAAACACACGGCCACGAACTGACTGAGTTTGTTACCACGGGGGTTGCCCTCGAACATCAACTATCGCTTCGGGAGTTCGAAAAACTGGCCGGCGACCCGATGAAATTGTTTCGTGTCGATCTGTGGGATTCTCTTTCTGATCACATCGAAAAGGCCGAAGCACAGTTTGTCTCGGGTATTGGCGGTCTTCGAAATATCCTTGCCGCTGTTGCGGAGGAGCGCGCTCTGCAGAAATCAAAAGGAGATGACGCGTGATGGTCGAAGCCTCAAGAAAATCAGTTCAAACGATCTGTCGGCCCGCCTCTCCATATTTTCAACAGAGCAGCTGGATCCTCTCGCAGAACGTTGTGTGTCGCTTTCATCAAAAGCTCTTGAACATCCTCCGGAAGCGCCGAAAGCTGCTGCTGGGCTTGATGAATATCAGTCTGCATGCCGGTTTCAAGAGCTTTGCAAAGAGCCAGACGGCAGGGATGATCCCGGCCAAGACTTGTCATTGCCTCCGCCTGAAGGACTTCGAAAAGTCGCTTGGTGAATTCTTCAAGCATATCGCACCCGGAAATCTTGCTGCCCGGGGATTGTGGGTCAATTCGGGGTGGAGCACCAGCCCGGAAGCCTTTCAACGGCAGAGACCGGTGAGCCGCCATGACTGACAATCAGGAAAAAATTCAGGCGATTTTCAAAAAGCGAATCTCAATCGTCGAAGAGATCTCGATACTGAACGCCCAGCAATTGCAGAACTCCCAGAAACTTCTGGGCAATGGAATCAATCTCCAAAGGTGTGCAGAGCGTTTGGCCGAAGAAGGCGACACCAAGCCATTGCGCGAGGAGTTTGAGAATTCCAAAGCGCAGGAGGAGCACCTGCAATCCATCATCGCAGATTGCAATCGTAAGCTGAAAAAACTGGAGGAGCGGGTTTTGGAGCTCGACCAGAGATTGGAAAGCCTGTGAGGACGCGATTCCTCATGGCTTGCATTTTTGTTGACAAGGAGAAGACACCGTGAGCGTTCAAGATACAATAGCATCATCACCGCCAACGCTGTTTGAGCTGCTTGCGAGAGAGTGGAATATTGGCGTTGGCATCCAGTCGCTGATTTTCAACGCAAGGCAGACAGCAGTTGCCTATGGCCTTGATAATGGTTCGGTCGCGATTGCATATGTCAGTGATAATGATCCGGCTCAGGAGCGTGTTCATGTCAGCGCTGAAAATGGGCGTCAGACAATAAAGCCTCGTGTGAAGAGCCCCAAACCGCTTGTCATGGTTGAGGTTGAAAACACGGGCCCAATCCGGCTTGGTACCTTTGGAGCCACTGATTTCGTGGCCGGCAGCGACAAGGGTCCGTTGTACAGAATCACCACGGCCGGCGACAAGTCAGATATTGCTATGGAAATGCACTATCCGGTCTCTGCAATGGATGACTGCCGGATAGGTGGGCGATTCGCATGTGCCAGCGGTTCGATCGTAGAAATATTTGATCATGCAGACATGGCTGTGGAACGACAGTTTGAAGCCGGTAAATCGATCACTGCGATCGGGTTTTCGCCGGATGGAAAACTGCTCGCAGGGGCTCATGAGCAGGGTCTGACCGTATGGCCCGTGCGCGGAAAAATTCAGGACGGTAGAGAGATCTCTTTTGGTGGCGGACCCTCCCGAATATGCTGGAGTCCCGACTCCCGGTGGATTGCAGCCCCATTGGTCGATGGCGGGTTTCAGTTCAGCTCTTTGCAAGACGGCCGCACTTTCGCGCTGACGGAATATCCCTCGCCGGTTACGTCTGTTGACTGGAGCAAAGAAGCAGATGCACTGGTGACGTCCGGCGCATTCCGCGTGACGGCCTGGTCAATGAAACAGCCACCGATTGAAGATGCAGCGTCCGGCGCACTGGAAACAGGGAAAACCGGCTTTGTGCCGATCAGTGCAGTAAGCTGTCATCCTGATCGCGACCTTGTCGTTGCCGGTTATGATAACGGCACTATCTCAATAATGCAGATCGGCGGGCGCGATGAAATGGTTTTGAGCGCGGAAAACCACGGAGCCGTGACAGGCCTCGCCTGGTCCCGCGATGCCGGCCATATTGCCTGCGGCACAGACAAGGGGCTGGCAGCTCTGATTTCTGTTCCGGTGCAAATGTTCAAATAGACCACTGCGCAGTCACAACATTCGAAGGGAGCCTGACATGTCCGAGATCCAATCCGAAGAAGAAAAGAGTAAGGACCTCTTTTTCAAGAAGCTCGCCGAATTGTCTGAAGAAATGATCGGCGCGCACGGAAAGGAGTTTTCTATGGGAGCGCTGGTCCTTGCCGCCCGGTTTATTGCGGATGGCAAGTCCTTCAGCCAGCCCTCAGAACGCCAGTAGCAATTGGCATAGCCGATGGTGATTAATGGCTTTGTCGGCATCGCTCTAACCTAAATCGAGGCGGCCCTGCCGGGACGCCTCGAATTTCCGTATCCGGCAATGCCGGGCAGTTACAGGTCGCCTTTGCTCATTTGGGAAGCGATGTGATCCGCTTGACGCAACGCCAGCGAAACGATGGTCAATGTCGGGTTTTCCGCCGCCCCGGTTGTGAACTGACTCCCGTCTGAGATGAACAGGTTTTTCACGTCGTGGGTCTGACCCCACTTGTTGACCACACCGTCAGTTGCCTTCGCGCTCATCCGGTTCGTGCCAAGATTATGGGTCGAAGGATAGGGTGGAGTTGGATAAGTCTCCACCGCGCCGACTGCATCATACAGAGCACGGCCCTGCTTGTAGGCATGATTGCGCATCGCGATATCATTGGGATGATCATCGAAATGAACATTGGGAACCGGTAAGCCGTACTGGTCCTTTTCTGACCCATGCAGTGTGACACGATTGTCGGCTTGCGGCATGTCTTCACCAACAATCCACATGCCGGCCATGCGGTCGAAAGCATCCATCGCTGATGTGAATTCGCGGCCCCAGGCGCCCGGGTTCAGGAATGCAGCCATAAAGGGCAGACCCAGCGATAGCGTTTCCAGCTCATAGCCACCGACAAAGCCGCGCGATGGATCATGGCGCGATTCGTCCTGAATGATTCCGGCCATGGTGGTGCCGCGATACATGTGCACCGGCTTGTCGAAGATCGCGTAAACCGACCCTGTCATGTGCCGCATGTAGTTGCGCCCGACCTGACCTGAAGAATTCGCCAGCCCGTCCGGGAACATGGAAGATGCGGAATTGAGCAGAAGGCGCGGGCTTTCGATGGAGTTGCCGGCAACGCAAACTACGCGGGCTTTTTGCAGCTGTTGATTGCCGTCTTTGTCGGCGTAGACAACACCTGTGACTTTGCCCGAGTCATCGTGCTCAATTTTCAGAACATGTGATTCCGGCCGGACTTCAAGGTTGCCTGTTTCCTCGCCCTTGGGAATTTCAGCCACCAGCGTCGACCACTTCGCAGCAGATTTGCATCCTTGGAAGCAAAAGCCGATTTGCAGACAAGCCGACCGATCATCTCGCGGTTCGCTGTTAATCGCCATGCGCCCGGTGTGGCATTCCTTGTAGCCCAGCTTGTCAGCGCCCGCCTTCATCACCTTGAAATTGTTGTTGCCCGGAAGTCCGGGGATTCCATTTGTGCGGGTGACGCCCATTCGGTCTTCAGCCTTTGCATACCAGGGTGCCATCTCCTCGGCATCGATCGGCCAGTCGAGAAGGCTTGCACCCTCCACATCGCCGTAATTGGTTTGCGCCTTCCACTCGTGTTCCTGAAATCGCAAAGATGCACCGGCCCAATGTGTGGTGGAGCCGCCAACGGATTTCACAATCCATGCGGGAAGGCCCGAGAAGTCCCTCGCGACCCGCCAGTCACCTGAGGTTGTTCGTTTGTCGGTCCAGGCGAGCTGCCCGAAACTGCCCCACTCGTCATTGATGAAGTCTTCCGTCTCATGCCGTTTTCCGGCCTCGAGAATGACGGTCTTTACACCCTTAATCGCCAGTTCAGCACCAACGGTTCCACCACCGGCTCCAGAGCCAATAACAACAACGACGCTATCGTCGTTCAGATCAAAAGTAGCCATAGTCCTATCCTCCCTTATGCCTCGAGCCAGTCGATGTCATCGAAGCCGCGTTCGATGTAGCCGCCTTGATCTGCAGATGCGCCTTCGTACCCGAACAGCGGCCACACATCCGGATTGTTGTAGATGCCGGTGACCAGACCACCACGAATGCTTTGGAAGAACCCGTCGCTTTCAATAGCCTGTAGCAGAGCAACCCGTTCCGCCTCCCAACCCACTTGTCCGTAAGTTACTCCATGAGCTTTCATGGCAGCGGCATCGAGGGCGGCAACACCATCCTCCAGCATCTTCTTGGAGTCCTCGGATTCTTCTGCCTGGGAGTCGAAAGCCGCAACCGCTTTGGCGTAGTAGGAATCATTCAGTCGATCATGCGGATAAATGTCCCGGGACATTTGAACGAGTGTGGCAAAGCTTTCCGGCTTCAGGGCTTTCGCGGTCATCGCCCAGGCGCTGTCCGCTCCCATAATGACACCGCTTGGCAGAATACTCATGGCAACCAGCGTAACGCCGCTGCCGCCCAAAAACCCTCTTCGCGACACCTTGGGTCGCTTGTCTAGAACTCGCATAGATTCCTCCCTTTCGATTTCAGTGGTGGTCAAGAACAAAGGCTCAGGTGTACCTCCCGTGCCGTTGTAAGATTTCAATTTTGTAGCCATCGGGGTCCTCAACGAAGAAGAATTTCGCCATCAAAGCACCGTCACGGTGAAACTCCTTGACGTCTGTAGGCGTCAATCCGGATTGTTTGAAACGGGTATGCTCGGCGTCCACATCTTCTACCGAAACAGCCAAATGACCGTAGCCGGAACCGTGTTCGTATGGCTCGGTTTGTCCGTGGTTGACGGTGAGTTCGACCTCAAAGTCGTTCTCGTCGTTTTTCAGGTAGACCAATGTGAAGCCATCAAATTCGTATCGGTCCATAATTCCCAGATTGAATGCAGTTTTGTAGAAGGCGACGGACCTGGCCTCGTCCAGTACCCGGACCATCGAATGAATCGCTTTTGCCATGATCGGACACTCCCTCAACCCGAGACGTTTTGCGGCGTATCCGGGCTAAGGTTTCCTTTGGCCGGCTCGACGCAATCCTTTCGCATACGCGGGCTGACGCCCTGTCAGGCAATGGACTGTCCACGCGACAGGTGCTCGCGATGCCTACTTGCTCTCAACGGGATTTCCCGCTGGTCACATCGATGAACGCTCGCAGCTTAAGCGGCAATTTTGGGGAAACGGTATTATCTCAATACTACACCTACGTCGCCAGGGGCGGCTTCGATGCGGTCTTAACTGTAAGGTTTTCTACGCAGCCTGCTCCTGGCCGGCTTGATCACGCAGAGCTTCAACATCGAAGTCGCGATCAACAAAGTTTAAGCAGCAGCAGCGCAGCAGCGAGGCAAAATTGCTGACATCGCCGTGAATCTCTGATGCTTCTTCATAGAGTTTAGACAGGAACTGAGCCATGCTCATGTTCTGCACGTCAGTAAGTTGCTCAAGTATGTCCCAGAACTTGCGCTCAAGACGAACGCTTGTGGTGTGTCCCATGAGGCGGACCGAGCGGGTCTCGAAAGCATAATTCCCAGGGTCCTGTCCTGCAAAAATGTGACACATGTGACTGTCCTCCCAAACAAGATAATCAACCGACGACGCCAGCTTTCCCAAAGCATGTGCGTGGCCGCAGTTTTGTGTCAAGTAGAGTTCCGAAATCATGCCCGTGTCCAAGCGGCACAAATTGCATGAGTGAATTGTTACAAACCGTGCCAAAACATGAGTCTCTGCACCGTAGTCCAATCGGGACAGTGGAAGTGGGTTTTCGCAGCAGCGAAAGAATATCGGATCCCGGCGGAAGTCAGGGTTTCAGCGAAAACTCGACTGGTCGACAGAAGTTGGTGATTTAGTAAGAACGTCCGTAGCCGCGCGTTATGTCACGAAGTTGCGTGAGAACGCGTTCCTGGTCCTCCGTCATGTGCCAGGGCTCCGCTTCCGAAATGCCGCCTGCCGTCGCCACGAGGGGTGAGTCAGGTTCCCCGTGTTCAGCGACCAATGCCATTGCCCATTTGCTGAACAAGCGTGATGGAACGGGCTCGGCCTCCCGAACTTCAATGCTCTTGTGGCGTGGATCCTTCTTGATGCGCTCGAACAGATCTTGCACTTTCGATTCTTCTCCTTCGAGCACCTGCGCGAACCAGTCCTTGTACTCGTAAAACATCAGAGCACCGGTTACGCCGTGCTTGCGGTTATTGGTGCGAGCGACACGGAGTATTTCGGAAAGCCCGGATTCGACACTTTCAGACCGCTCAGGGAGAAGACTGCGACTCCGGTATATCAATCGAAAACATGGTTCTGCCTGAGCCATCGCACCGCCATCATGCACGGCAACGTTAACACTCATGTCATCCTCCCAATCTTCACACCGGTGTTCCGCACGATCGAAAAAACAGTGACTCCTGACGGTTAAAACGCAAGGTTCGTGCCACTCTGGAATCCGCATTGTTTTCTACGACCCGGAGATTTCGAACACCCGGAATCGTCCGATTTTCGTACGTTTGTATCGACACAATTGTTCGATGCATTGGAGGACCATTGCCCGAGGCGCAAAGGACGTTTTAAGCATCGGGACGCATCACCTGGCCCTTTTTTGCGTTTCTCCGCCCCTGGAATGATCGATGAAGATCGTTGGGGCATGGCGCCGAAGACGTTGCTGACACCGCACCAGGAATCTGCTCGAGATGTGCCGGTTTCATAACCTGTCGGCCGCGTCTGCATTTTTGTTTCGCCGGCTCATCACGATCGCACGCCGTCAACCATTGTGATGACGCTCTCGGCTTTCCCGAGGAACTGCAACCCGATACCCTGATGGAAACCTGTGCGTTGAAGGACAAAAGCGATGAACAACGGAGCTCCCTATGACCCGGCTGATGAAGGCGCAGAAATGCACTTCGATGGCCGAATGTCATACAGCGACTATCTGCAGCTCGACATGATTTTGGGTGCTCAACAAAGACTTACCAATACCCATGATGAAATGCTTTTTATCATCCAGCACCAGACATCAGAATTGTGGATGCGATTGATACTTCACGAGATTGAGGCTGCTCGAAAGGCAATCAGAAAGGACGATCTTCAACCCGCATTCAAAATGCTGACCCGCGTTGCCAAGATTTTCGATCAGCTCAACAATGCCTGGGATGTGCTTCGTACTATGACGCCCAGTGAATACACCGCCTTTCGAGACGACCTTGGCCAGTCGTCGGGATTTCAATCCTGGCAATACAGGCTGATTGAGTTCACCGTCGGAAATCGCAATCACGCAATGCTTCGTCCGCATGAGCATCGTCCTGACATCGCTGAGAAATTTCATGCCGAACTCAAAAAGCCTTCGCTCTATGATGAAGCTGTCCGCGCCCTTGCGCGAGGAGGAATTGAGGTGTCTCGCGGGTTTCTCGAACGCGATGTTTCTGACGCACATTCGTTCAATGAACAATTAATGAGCGCATGGGAGACGGTTTATCGTCGCCCCAAAGATTATTGGCCATATTACGAACTCGCCGAAAAGCTTGTGGATTTTGAGGACTATTTCCGCCGCTGGCGCTTCAACCACGTCACGACTGTTGAACGGGTCATCGGCTTTAAGCGCGGAAC
>CALIOE010000094.1 GCA_938044775.1 uncultured Rhizobiaceae group bacterium | reverse complement strand
CGGATGCAACCCGAAGAGACGGCTTTGCCGATGCTCCAGTCCTGGTTGGTGCCGTGAATGCGGTAAATCGTCGATCCCAGATAGAGCGCCCGGGCGCCCAGTGGGTTTGACGGACCACCCGCCATGAAAGTCGGCAGCTCGCGGCCTTTGCGACGCTCGCGGGCGATCATTTCTGCCGGCGGGCGCCAGGATGGCCACTCCGCTTTGCGCGTGACTTTGTGGGCGCCAGCCCATTCGAATCCCGGCTTGCCGACACCGACTGCGTAGCGGCGGGCCTTGCCACCGGGCAGCACCAGATAGAGGCGGCGTTCGATTGTGTTGACGATCAGCGTGCCCGGTCGTTCCAGTCCCGAGAAGTTGACGACAGCCGGCAGCAACTCGTCTGCAAAACTCTGTTTAGAGCCGCGCAGGGTTTTGATATCGCCGGCACGGGCCACGCCGCTGATCGAGGCGGAGCGGCTTAGCCGCCGTACTGGTTCAGCTCGGCGCTTCAACGGCCGTATCAGCTTGTAGCGCGTTTGTTTGCGACGCTTGAGTTTCGCCGGACGCTGGGCCCGCTGCAGGCTTCGTCGTGTCGCAGTGCGACGCGGCAGTTTCAGCTGCAACGTCAGATTGCCGGAAATGTCGGGGCTCAGAACCACCGGAGGAGGTGTTGCATAACGCTGGCCCGCCGTGGCGGCCTCCAGGGGCATGATACTGCACGCCGCCAGCACGATTATCGATTTGAACAGTTTTTGCATGTTGGGCTTACTCTTTACCTGTCGCCTGAAATCATCGCGCACTTGTGGCGCAATGGTTCCGTTCACCGCCGCAACCTTGCCTGCAAAGGGGAAACTGAAAAGTGAATCAAATCGTCGGAAACGCTGAAACCAAGTGTTTACTTTTGGCTTTGGTAAAATGCCGCTTAAACAGGATGGTTAATGGCACAATTCGGTAACCATCCGCGGGAATTGGCTGCAGAGTCGGACAGAAAGTCGCACAAAACGGCCCGTTTGCCTGACTGGCTAGTGGCCGTTGACCTGGCGACGGACCCGCGACAGCACACGAGGCAGAATGGCCTGAACTGAAGACCGGGAAGCCCCGGGCCTGATGCGCTCGTCATACAGCATGTTGAGCAACAACCGGTCGAAGCGCCGGAACGTCGTGTACGGCGTCGAATCATTGAACATGCTGGCTTTCAGGCTGGGGTCATCGTTGAGCGGACCGAGCCCCTGCAGAATTTCTTCCGTCATGCAGCGGTTGAACAGATTTTCGCCCTCATCAGCGACGATTACCGCATCAGAGCGGCTTATGCCGCTGCGCGTGAACACCGAGCGAACCATGCAACGTCCGCGAATTGGCGCGCTTTCGTTCTTGAACACCTCATTGCGAATGGTTGCCGCGTAATTGCGCCGCCGCACCACATTGACGACGAAATTGGCATCCGCCTCCCGCTTAACGACTTTCACATTAAGACCTGCCACCAGGGAGTTCAGACTGAGGACAAAGCGCTCAACCTTGCGCCGGCGCTGCTCGCCGACCTCCGAATTCACATAGACACGCACCGTGCCTGTGAACTTGCGGACATAGGCCGATGAGAAAAGACTGTTGGCAAATTCGGAGCCGAAGACGGTTTTGTTGAAGCCGTCCAGCACTTCGCCATTGGAATAGGCATGTGCCACCGTACCGCTTGCGATCATCGCGCCGGCAGCGACAAGGCTCTTCAATTTCGTTCTTTTTTTGTGCATTTCCATCAGGCCCGCTCAGCCACAAGTCCCATACAGGGGGGTATTAAAGACGTACGCACTTATCACTTGTGTGGTCCCTTCGTAACATTGACGTGCATTGCTTGCCCACGCATCTTTGGCCACGGCGCAAATTTAGAGGACGATTGTGGATGTCTGACAACACTTTGGCGGACGGTTTAAGAGAAGGTGTGGATGGCAAGGTCCGCTGCTGGTGGCCAGACGATAAACCGGACTATCTGGCATACCATGATGCAGAATGGGGCATGCCGGTGGATGACGAGCACCGGTTGTTCGAGAAAATATGCCTTGAAGGCTTCCAGTCCGGCCTGTCGTGGCTGACGATATTGCGCAAGCGTGAGAATTTCCGAGCGGCATTTGCCGGTTTCGATTTTGAAAAGATCGCGGGGTTTGATGACCGGGATGTAGAGCGCCTTGTCAACGACGCCGGCATCGTGCGGCATCGTGGTAAGATAAATTCCACCATCAACAATGCCAGGCGCGCCATCGAAATGGTCGAGCAGGAGGGCTCTCTTGGCGCATGGTTCTGGTCCTTTGAGCCAGACATGAAAGACAGACCCGCAGTGCTTGACCATGCTGCGGCGATGACGCTTACCACCACCGATGCGTCAACCAGAATGTCCAAAGAGCTCAAGAAGCGAGGCTGGAGTTTTGTCGGGCCGACCACCTGTTATGCCTTCATGCAGGCCATGGGGCTGGTGAACGATCACCTGGAAGGGTGCTGTTGCCGTGAGGTTACCGAGGCGGCGCGGACGAATTTCAACCGACCGGGCTAGGCACTACCGGGCCTTGTCCTTTGCCGAAATCGCAAGAGCCACTCCTCCGAGAATCAATGCCGAACAAACAACCAGCCTGAAGGTCAGCGGTTCGGCAGAAAAGATTACTCCGCCCAGCGTCGCGATGACCGGCACAGTGAGCTGCACGATCGCGGCGCGCGTCGGAGTCAGTTCCCGCAGGCAGCGATACCAAAGCGCATAGCCAAGGCCCGATGTGACGGCGCCAGAGGCCACAGCCATCGCGACACCGAAGGGTGTGTACTGCAGGCTCCCGGCAAATGCGATGCTCAACACAAAGGCGATCGGCGTGGCGCGCAGAAAATTGCCGGCTGTGTCGGCAAGCGGATTGCTTGCCCCCCTTCCGCGCAACGAATAGATGCCCCAGGCGATACCCGCTGCCGCCATCAGGATGGCGCCAAGCGGGTCGGGGGCTTCCAGTCCCGGCGAAACCAAAAAGACAAAGGCACCGAACGCCACCGCAAGCCCCAGCCATTCCAGTGGTGATGGGCGGTTGCCGGTAACAATGCCCCAACCAATCATTGTTGCCTGAACGCAGGCAAACAGGATCAGCGCACCGATTCCTGTATCGAGCGCCAGATAAGCGAAGGAAAAGCCGGCGGCGTAGCCGAACAGAGCAAATGCTGAAAGCCAGTTGCCGCCTTGCGCCGGAACCCTGTGAAAACGCGGGCCGGCGACCAGCAGGCAAAGCATGAGAGCACCGGAGGCCAGACGGATCAGCGAATAAGAGGCTGCATCGATGGCGCTGTCAGCCAGGGCCAGTCGTCCGAACACCGAGTTTGCGGCGAAGGCTATCATCGTCAGCGAAGTAAGGACAAAAAGGCGCATGGGGAGAATCTGCGGGATGCGGTCGAACCACACTAGCACGCCGCGATCTCACAGTGCTGCAAAACTTGGTTACCAGGTGTTGAGCAATAGTTTCAATGTCGAGGGAGTTTGTTCAATCCTGATTTACTTTGCAGGCGTAATATAAGGGCTCTTAATGGAGGGCTAACTATGGATAACCCAAAAAGTGATATCGAGCGCCGCAAGTCTGATCGCAGAGATCAGCATGACCGGCGCAGCGGTGCTGATATGAGAACACCCGAAGAACGCGCCGTGAATGGTGAGCGCCGCTCGACGGACCGCAGACACGGTGCCGACCCCCGAAAGTAGGGACACGATACAGCGCGCCCGGATCAAAATGGTTCGAGGAGTGCTTCACATCGGTTCGTCGTGCCAGTTGAGGCCGGCATTCAGACCAGCGTGCAGCGTGCCCACTGCTGGTTATTAGCAAGTCAAACACCGGGCCCCCGGCCGACGGCTAGGGAGTGCCATTTGCCTGCGCGGGTCGTTCAAGTGGCAGGTTCGTCATTTCCGCAGGTCGATCCAGGCCCAAATCCCGGCTTGCTCAAACCTGTCTGAGCCGCTATCACGCGGCCATGTTTACGGGCCTGCATTCTTTTCTTCATCGACATACCGGCACTTGACCCGGGAACAGGCTTCTTGCATCCAAAATTGCCAAGGCGTTCCGGCTCAAGTTTCTCGTTGAGCGGTGGCAAGCCGCGTTCGTTTTTCCAATCAGAGATTGCAATATGGCCGACAAGCAGAAAAAGCAGAAGAAACAACAGCGTCTGAAAGCCCGTCAGCCGCGTGGCTTTGTAGACCGTTCCGCCGCCGACATCCGCGCCACCGAGGCGATGATGGAAAAGATCAAGGCGGTGTATGAGAGATACGGCTTTGACCCGGTGGAGACACCGATGTTCGAATATACCGACGCGCTCGGCAAGTTCCTGCCCGATACCGACCGACCCAATGAAGGTGTTTTTTCCCTGCAGGACGACGACGAGCAATGGATGAGCCTGCGTTACGATCTGACCGCGCCGCTGGCGCGTCATTTCGCCCAGAACATCAACGACTTGCAGACACCTTACCGGACCTACCGGGCGGGATATGTCTTTCGCAACGAAAAGCCGGGCCCTGGCCGTTTCAGGCAATTCATGCAGTTTGACGCCGACAGTGTGGGTGCGCCCAACCCGGGTGCCGATGCAGAAATGTGCATGATGATGGCGGACACGATGGAAGCGCTGGGGATTGGCCGCGGTGACTATGTGGTGCGGGTCAACAACCGCAAGGTGTTGGATGGCGTTATGGAAGCCATTGGACTTGGTGGCGACGAGAATGCCGATAGACGTCTGGGCGTGCTGCGGGCGATTGATAAGCTGGACAAGTTTGGCGCTGAGGGTGTGCGCCTGTTGCTCGGTGGGGGTCGTATGGATGAGAGCGGCGACTTCACCAAAGGTGTAGGTCTCAAAGACAGCGAGACTGAACAGGTCTTGCGTGACCTGGGGCTCTCTAAATCGGAATCCGACGAAAAAACTGATTATCCGGCCAGCACATCCTACGCCGAGGGAATGGCAGAACTCATGCAAATTGAGGATATGGTTCGCGCCGCCGGCTACGAGGAAGATCGTATCGATATCAACCCTTCCATCGTCCGCGGCCTCGAATACTACACCGGCCCGGTCTATGAATGCGAACTGACCTTTCCGGTCACCAATGAGAAGGGTGAAACCGTCACATTCGGTTCCGTGGCGGGCGGCGGGCGCTATGATGGCCTGGTCAAGCGCTTCACCGGGCAGGACATTCCGGCCACCGGCTTTTCCATCGGCGTGTCGCGGCTGATGACCGCGCTGAAGAATCTCGGCAAACTCGAACAGGATACGGTGCTTGCGCCGGTTGTCGTGTGCGTCATGGACAGGGATAAGGAGGCCTTGGCGGGCTATCAGCAGATGGTGCACAACCTGCGCAATGCGGGCATCCGCGCAGAGATGTATCAGGGCAATCCCAAACAGTTCGGTAAGCAGCTGCAATATGCCGACCGCCGCGGCTCGCCCATCGCGATTATTCAGGGTTCCGACGAACGTGCCTCCGGCGAGGTCCAGGTTAAAGACCTGATCGAGGGCAAGCGGCTCTCGGAAGAAATCACCGACAACGAGGAATGGCGTGCGTCCCGGCCGGCCCAGCAGGTGGTAAAGCTCGACGATCTGATACCAACTGTCAGGGCCGTTCTGGCGGCCCAGAAGGCCGAACGGGATGCCTAGGCGCTATGCTTGAACATCTGACCAGTTTTCTTGCAGCGCGGTGTTCTCAAACCGTCGACATCCCGATCCTCCAGCCGGCGGATCCGTTTCTGGAATCCGCTGGAGAGGACCTGCGACGGCGCATCTTCCTGACCGAGACGATCGACGGCAGTCAGCAATGTCTGCGACCGGAATTTACCATTCCGATCTGCCTGCATCATGCGCGGAATCGTCCACCCGCCCGTTACGCCTATGGTGGTACCGTATTTCGGCAAACGCGCGAGGGCGCGGCTGAATTTGAGCAGGTCGGGCTGGAAGACCTGGGCAACGCCGATGCCGCCCGTGCCGACGCGGACGCGCTGGCCGATGCGCTGGATGCGCTTGCCGAATGCGGGCTGACACTTGTGGACGTGACGCTGGGGGACCAGGCGCTGTTCAATGTCGTGGTCGAAAATCTGGCACTCCCCCGCGCCATTGCCGCTCGTCTTGTGCGCAATTTCGGCAATCCGGCACAGCTCAAGGGGCTCATCGAACAACTCACCCGCAACGGTGACAATGGCGATGTGGCCAATGGCGGCCACCAGGGCGAAGATGGTGCCGGGCACAACACGATCGAGAAAATGGCACTGGCTCAGGACGCGGTAGGTCTTGTGGCCCATATAGAAGAAAAGATGGCGGCCGCAGGTCTGTCGTCAAAAGTCGGTCGTTCGCCTGAAGACATCGCTCGCCGCGCCATCGCCAAGGCTGCCGAGGGGCAGTTTCAGCTCGAGGCATCACGGGCTGAAATCCTGCGTGGGTTCCTGGATCTTGTGTCACCGCTCGATTTCGCCACCGCCGGTCTTAAGGAGTTCGCAAAGGCGACAGGCATAGACTTCGCCGATGCCCTAGCGGCTTTCGAAGAGCGCAGCGCGCATCTTTCAGTACGCGGGGTCAACGTTGCACGCATGGTCTATCGCGCATCGTTTGGCAGAAACCTGGAATATTATACCGGCATGCTCTTCGAGGCTTCGGTTGCCGGCGCAGAACGCGCGGTGGCCGGGGGCGGGCGCTATGACAGCCTCTGCACTTTGCTGGGAAGTGAGGTTCCAGTGCCGGCGGTTGGGTTTTCGATCTCGCTCGACCGGGTTGCTGAAGCGGGAGGCAAGACATGAGGCTGACCATCGCCGTTCCGTCCAAAGGACGGCTCAAGGAAAAAACCTTGCAGGCATTCGCCGCCGCCGGCCTGGAAGTCATGCCACCGGCGAGCGAGCGCAGCTACCAAACCACCATTGCCGGACGGGATGACATCGAAATCGCATTTCTTTCAGCATCCGAAATCGCGCGCGAACTGGCGCTCGGATCAGTCCATCTTGGCGTGACGGGCGAAGATCTCGCCCGGGAAACCATTCCTCAGGCCGAGAACGTGGTCGACTTCCTCGTACCGCTCGGCTTCGGCCATGCCGATGTGGTGGTTGCCGTACCCGATGCCTGGGTTGATGTTGAAACCATGAGCGATCTTGATGACGTGGCATCGGTCTATCGCGCCCGCTACGGCCGACGGCTTCGGGTGGCGACCAAATACTGGCAGTTGACGCAAGGATTCTTCGGCCACCATGGAATTGGTGTCTATCGGATTGTCGAAAGCCTTGGCGCAACGGAAGGTGCTCCCGCAGCGGGCAGTGCTGATGCGATTGTCGACATAACGTCAACGGGCAGCACGATCCGGGCAAACCAGCTCAAGGTGCTCAGCGACGGGGTAATCTTAAAAAGCCAGGCTAATCTCATCGCCAGCAACCGTGCGTCTTGGGCCTCCGGCACCAGGGCAACCCGCGACGAACTGGCAAAGGTGCTGGCGATTTAGCCGATCGACGGCCGGCGTTTTCGGTGCTGAGAGGCCCTGTTTCGGCCGGGGCAACGGTCAAACGGGGATATCACTCCTGCCTGGCAAGGAAACTCAATTCGAAATCCCGAAATCGAAGATGACCCTGTACCGGGGAGCAGTCCTGGTCGCCGGCGCAAAAAAAAGGCCGCCCCCGGACGGGAGGCGGCCTCATTGTGTTCTGCCGGTTGACTTAGCGGGAGATCGAAATCTCGGCGATGTCAGCGGCAATCTTGTCGAACGCTTCGGCCAGTTCGGCGGCGTTGGAAGCATCATAGTAGAGCTGTTCGCCGTTCTGGTTTGGTGATGCGCAGGTCTCCAGCAGAGCTTTCACGCTGGAACCATTGTCGACGTCGAAGGCGATGGAATAGACCGTGATGCCGTCGGCTTTAACGTTCACGCAAGTCTCGGCCATATGTTCGTCCATGGCTTTGGTGTGCGTGTTCCAGTCGTGGTTCGGGTTCGCAATGGCGTCAAAGCCTTCAAATATGCGACCGTTCCTCTGGTGCCCATGGGCGCCGTAGAACGACACATTGTCGTTAGCGTGGACCTTGCCGTTGTCGGCCCGGTAGTCGATGCCGGAAGCCGTCTGGTAGGTGTTGTTACCATCGGTCATGACGATCATCACTTTGCGGTTGCCCTCAGCGTTTTTCGGACGGCCTTCAGACAAAGGTTCACGGTTTGACAGGCTTTTCCATCCCCAGCTCATACCATGCTGGATGTTGGTGTAGCCCCGGGCCTGCATCTGAGCGATGCCGTTCAGAATAACATCCTTGTCAGGTGTCAGCCGGGTCATCGGAACCACTGTGCACTGGTTGTTTGGGCCACCTTCGTAGCTGCCCACGCTCGGCAGTCCGTAATTGCCGTTATTTATGTCGGCAACCAGTGGATCAGTGAAGCTGCCCTGGAATGCAGGCGGCGTGTTCTGATACTCGTAGCCCGCGAAATATTTCCAGGTCCAACGCTGGCGCTTGAACTGATCATCATATCCGGTGTTGCTTTCCGAGAACGGATGATCACCAGGATAATTCGGGAAATTGTGGGCATCCACGACATAGTTGTTGCGGTAGATGTTTTCCTCAATCGTGCCGGCATCGGTCCAGGTATACGAACCGCCGCCGGGCTGGGGATTCCAGTTACCAGCGGTGTCGTAATCGGAGAATACAGGTGCGGTGCCAGTCCCCTTGTGCAGACCCGGAATTCCGGATTTCGCCTTCGTATCGTCGCTCCACCTTCTGCAGCGTTTCAGCGTGCCATTGTCGCGGAAAGCCCATTTAATGCAATGAAGTGCCGACCAGTCGATGCCCTGCACTTTCTTTTGAAAGCCGGAGAGATCATCTGGAACGTCGGGTGCAAAAGCGGGCACGATCATGGTTTCCGGCTCTGTTTCAGTCGGCTCGTCATCCCTTGTATGGTAGGGGTACGGGCGCTGCTCAACGCAGCCTGCCCATTCAACCTGCAATGCGTCAAATACCGAGAAACGCGTCAGCGGTTCGCCGGTTGCAACGCTTTCATAGGAATCATGGTCACCGGAGGTTGGCACAGCCTGGGCCTGAGGATCCGAAGCCCAGTCCAGCTCCTCGTTGTGGATCGGCGAAACCCCGTTGGTGTCCATCCAGGACTCATAGCGGCTGTCGTTACCCACATTCAC